>NZ_LBCR01000021.1:0-82115 GCF_001005635.1 Microbacterium sp. Ag1 | reverse complement strand
CTGCTCGCGCCTCTGTCGTTCGTGGGTCTACTTTGAGGACTTCTTCTTGGTCTCCACCACGTCGATCGTGATCTTCTCGAGCGGACGGTCATCGTCGAGTTCGTCCTCGAGCACCTCGTCGCCGAGGAAGGTCTCCTCCGGCGCCTCGTCGGCGACCGCAGCTTCGGGAGCCGGGGCGGCAGGCGCGTCCGCTCCGGTGATCTCCGTCGGCAGCGACTCGTCGGAGAAGATGCCGTCGGGGCGGATGAGTTCGCGCACCTCCGCCATGAAGCTCGACAGCTGCTGCTGCTGCCACCGCAGCTGGCGGGTGCGGTCCTCCGCGTCGTGCAGCACGGCAGTGGTGTGGCCGGTGACCGAATCGACGATCTTCTGGGCCTTGGCGCGTGCGCGCTCCAGGGTCTCACGTGCGCGGACCTGAGCCTCGGCCTCGATCGCCTGCGCCTGCGAGCGGGTCAGGCGCTCGTAGTCCTCGGCGCGTGCAGAGATGCGCTGGGCGTGCTCGAGCGAGGCCGTGACCTGCTCGTTGGCGTCGTTGGTGATCCGCTCCGCGTGCGCCACCGCCTGGTTGTGCAGCACCAGGAACTCCTGCTGCGCGTCGTCCTGACGGCGGGTGAGGGTCTCCTCGAACTCGAGCACGCGGGCGTTCATGTCGCGCACATCGCGCTCGGCATCGGCGCGCAGCTGGGTCGTCTCACGGGTGACGAGGGAGCGCAGTGCTGCCGCGCCCTTCTCGGCCTCGGTGCGGATCGCCGTGGCCTCCTGAGCGGCCTGGTTCACCTTCTCCGCGGCGTGCGCGGCCTCGCGCTCGATGCGCGCCTCGTGAGCCGTGTACTCGGTGTCCATCTTCAGGCGCACCTGGTCGGCGTCGCGCTGCGCCTGGTCGGTGATCCGCTCCGCGTCGGCCTCGGCCTCGGCGCGCTGCGCGGCCACCTCCTCGCGAGCGGAGGTCATCAGGCGATCGGCCTGCACCGCGGCGTTCTGGATGAGGACGTTCGCCTGCTCTTCCGCGACACGGAGGATCGCTTCGAACTGCTGGCGCGACGGGGCCTCCTCGCCGTCGGGCTGCGGGGCGTCGACGAGCTCGGAGGTGAGTGTGGCGACCTGCTGCTCGGCGTCGGAGGCCTTGGCGTTCGCGGCCGTGAGCTCGCTCTCGAGCGCCTCGCGAGCCTTGCGCTCCTCTTCCCGCACCGCTTCGACGGCTTCTTCTTCGCGCGCCTGAGCCTCGGCCACGTCTGCGGCGGCCTGCTTGAGCTGGTTGCGAAGCGCGGAGAGTGCGGCGTCGACCTCGCCCTTGTCGTATCCGCGGAAGCCGATGGTGAACGCGCCCTGCTGGTCGCGGGGCGAGGTCTCGATCAGCTGGTCGAAGAAGTCCGGCGAGCGCTCGCCGTCACGGTCTGCGGTTCCGGGGGATTCGCTCATGGGTATTTGCCTTTCTGGCGTGGCCACACCGGGAGCGGCGGCTCCGTCCCGTCAGTCGGGACCGTGTGGACCGGAGGAGGTCGTCAGGGCGCACGCCACCACCGTGACCCGGCGGAGGCCCGGCGGGCGGGGCGCGCCCTCCAGCCTAGTTGCGTCTGCGGTTTGTTGTGCGTCCGTGTTTCGCCTGCATCGGCTGAAGGCGCGTGACCCAGGTCAGGGGGCCTGCACCCAGCGGGCGTTCCGGTCGTCGATCGTCTCGCCGCGGACGTAGCGGATGGGCTTGCCCTCTGCGACCGTGACCTCGTGGGCCTCCGCCGCGGCGGCGACCCGTGCACGCAGCTCCGTCCAGAACTGAACGGTCTGGGGAAAACCGAAGTAGTCGCGGAAGGTCTCGATCTGCATCCGGGTGCCCTCGGTGACGGGACCGAGTCGGACGAGCGTGTCATCGGGTTCGACGAAGCGGATGCCGTAACCGCCGTCGCTGCGGATCACGTACTCCCGTTCCTTCCCCGCCATCGCGGAGGCGATGATCTCTCTCGCGCGCGGCTCTGGTGCGTGGATCACCAGAGTGGTGCCGAGTTCGCCGAGCGCCGTCTCGAGCTTCTCGTCCGCGAACTTCTTTCCTGCCTTGGCTCCGGTTGCAGAGGCACGGCGACCCATACGACTCCTGAGGATCGGGCCGCCGATGATCAGCGCGAGGATCGGCAGACCGAGCAGGAGATAGGGGGCGGCATCCACGGGCACAGCGTAGCCGGATCCGCGGCGGGTCCTGCGGAGGTACTCGGGGTCAGGCGGGGGAGATCAGATGATCGAGCACGAGTTCGCCCGACGCGTTGAGCGCCTGCATCATGTCGGCGATCAGTCGCGGATCGATCGCCGGAGGCTCGGCGGCGTCGTACCCGAACTGCAGCGGGATCGCCGGATGGATCCACACGGTGGCGCGCTTGTCGACCCCGCCGTTGACCGGGAGCCAGGTCATCATGAAGCTCTCCTGGCGGCGGAGCTTGGTCGAGATGACGATCTTGAGGTGCGCCAGAGTCGCGTCTTCGATGAGGATCGGATCCGAGGTCCCGTCGTAGCGGAGTCTGCCCATGTGATCACGGTACACCGGCGCACTGCCTCTTCTGCGGCCCATGCGCAACCCCCTCTGCGAGCCCGGATGTACTCGTTACCGTCTCAGCATGACGACAACGGAATGACAACGAGCGGAGGACAAGGTGCAGACGATGGCGCGCACGCGGATTGCGCTCAATGAATCAGAGTTCTTCCTGGCGCAGGGGGAGGATGCCGTCGAGCTGAGAGGTCGGATAGAGGAGGCGATCCAGACCGGAGGCGGGTTCGTCGAATTCTCGGTGGTGGGCAATCGCTCGGTCAGCGTGTTGATCTCCTCGGTCACACACGTCGTGATCTCGGTCGAGACGGTGGAATTCGACGCGCGGGACACCGGCGACAGTGCGGTGCCGTACGGCGGGGAGTACGACCTGCTGTGATCGCGGGCGGGATCACAGGGCGGAGCCCGGGCGGGCGACCGGTATCGGCGTAGGGTGGCGGCATGGTCGGTCCCACGTTCGAGGAGATCGCAGCCGTGCTGTACTCCGACGCCCCGGAATCGTTCGTGGCGTCGCGCAAGGCCCGGGCGGGGGAGGCTGATCCGGAGCTCGCCTCCCGGATCCTCGCTCTCAGGAAGCCGTCGATCGCGGCCTGGGTGGTGAACGTGTTCGCGCGCGAGCGGGCGGCGCAGCTCGGGGAGGCGCTGGAGCTCGCGCGAGAGCTTCGCGAAGCCCAGGACGACCTGGACGCCCCGGCGCTGGCGAAGCTGGGACGGGAACGCCGTGCCCTCACCCGGCGGCTCGCTCAGGCCGCAGGAGAGCTGGCCGCGGCGCGCGGGGAGCGCGTGACGCCGTCGACGCTCGAGGCGGTCGAGCAGACCATCTCGGCGGCGTTCTTCGATCCGGCGGCGGCCGCAGCCGTCGCTTCCGGCCGACTACTGCGGGCTCTCGATCCCTCGGCCACGGCGAGCGAGATCCGTGAGGCGGTGGCGGGCGACGTGCCCGACCGCGAGCCGGCGCCTCGACCTCCGACGGATGAATTGCAGGCGCGACGGGCGCGCCGGGACGCCGAGCGGGCGATCGCGGCGGCGGAGAAGGAGCACGCGGTCGCGGAGCGCGAACTCGCACGGTGGGATGCGGCGCTGCAGAGGGCGCGAGCGCACATCTCGGAACTCTCGGACCGGACCGCCGAACTCGAGGCCGAGCTCGCCCGCGCCCGCGCCGATGCCGAGCGCGCCGAGGCCGAGGTGTCGCGCGTAGAGGAGGAGCGCGCCGCCGCGGCTCAGCGAAGGGAAGCGGCGGCGCGCGATCTGGAGCGGGCGCGGGAGGCCGCGGAATCGCTGTGACGACGACGGGGCCTTCCACCTCGCGAGGAGCGCTCGACGCGAACCCGTTTCGGTGCGTTCACCGCATGTCGGAGCTGTGGGCGGCGAGGAGCGCATCGTCAACCAGCTTCGCTGCCGCGCTGATGGCGGGCTGACCGTCTTCGATGTCCCACAGGGTGTTCTGCAGCAGGCGGGCACGGGTCCAGGCGGCAGCGCGCTGGCGGTCGAGGTCGAGCATCTCGGTGAGGATGTCGAAGCGTCGCCGTACGAGCCGGGGTGCATCGGTGCGGGCGGGATCGTCGCTCCACCCGCTGTCGAGCGCGGGCCAGAGGTCGAATCCGGGATCGCCGACGAGCGGCTCCGGGTCGATCGCCAGCCAGGGTTCGCGGTCGGCTGCGAGCACGTTGCCGTAGTGCAGGTCCCAGTGCAGGAGGCGGTCGCCGGTGTCGTCGGCCACCGCCGACACCGTGTCGACCCATCGGTCCAGCCGGGACCGGTCGTCGTCGTCGAGCACGCGCGCTGCCGCAGGAGCATCGTCGATCATCTCGGCGGTGACCGTCGCGAGCCGGGGGAGCCCGTCCGGGGCGGCCACAGCGTGCAGGCGTGCGAGGAGGCCACCGACCACGCGGACGGCAGCATCGTCATCTTCGACGGTCTCCAGAGCGCGATCTCCCTGGAGGCGTTCGAGCAGCATCCCTCCGCGGTCGGCATCACTGTCCAGCAGGCGGACGATGCCGGCTCCCTGCCAACGGGTGAGGCCGATGATCGCAGCCGTGGTCTCGGCGCAAGGGACCTGCAGCTTCAACGCCGCGGGCGTTCCATCGGCACGGCGCACCGGAACGAGGACCCCGGCCTCTCCCGATCGGACCGTGCCTTCAGGGCGGAGCTCCCACCGCTGCAGCAGGTCCAGCGCGACGGCTGACACCTGGGCCGCCCATTCACGCGTCGTGTCGTCCCGGGACCGGAAGCCTCGGAGGACTTCGACCGGGATGACGGACGACTGCTCGGGACGCATACGGACCAGTTGATCACAGGGCGTCGGTGGAAAGGTCTCGCCCGCGGGCAAAGCAAAACCCCCGCCATGTAGAAGCTAGGCGAGGGTTTCTGGAGTGATTGTAACGATCACTCGTGTGGCTCCGACCGGCATCGATCCGGTGACCTTTCGATTTTCAGTTGGATGCGGCGGGTCAGCGGGTACTCGTTGGTGGCCGTTTGCCGCATAATTCCGCGGAAGTCGTCACGGTTGGTGACGGCTGGTCGAGGGTGCTTTCAGCGGAGCTACCGGCACAGAACCGGCACCTAGGGAGTGTGTCTCTCGCGCACTGTGACGGTCGATGAGCGGCCTGGGATCGCTATTTCACGCTATGTTCAAAGTAAGGGGGTTCGGTGGTCAGCTGGGTGCAGGGACAACGCGAGGTGGCGGAAGCGCGTGCATCGGTGACATGGATGGAGCTCCTCTATCGCCGAGTCACCCGCGACTTCGACGCAATCACTTCGGGTCCAAAGACGAGTGAAGCTGAGCAGGGGCTCGGTATACAACCGAGTACCTACTTCTATGTTGAGCGTCCGCACCCTCATTTTGGCGACTCCGTCGTGGCATTCATGGACAGCGCGTCAGACTACGCCGCGGCCGTTCCGTTCGACTCGGGAGGACTGTGGCATGGTCACGTGCCGCTGATCGACGAAATGACTGCCGCTCAGAAAAGTGAGCTACTCCATCGCTGGTCTTTCACCTGCCCGGACTATCAGCTCCCGTTCGCCCAGTGGGTAGACGAAGCGATCGGTGGTCTAGGTGACTATCGAGTCGATGTCGCGCCCACGGGGGTACTGCCGCCCGAGATCGACTTATCCACAGCCTCGAGCCAGTCGTGGACGTGGGAGGCGCGGCTGCGTAAGAATGTGGGAGCCGGCGAGAGCATCCAGGTCTCCCGGGTCTACCTCATGGACGGTCGGAGGTCTGTGTACCTCTCTTGGTTGCGGGATCAACGGTGGCTGGCTCGCGGGGAGCGTCTCGAACATCTCCGCTGGGTTGCAGAGCATGTCGAAGAGACGCCCAACCCTGTGGATGAGATGATTAATTACTTGGCTTCTTCATGAAGGTGGTGACGTTGTGGCCGTGAAGCTAGTTGGATTCACTGGTGACACTCGGGGACTTGAGGGTCGAGTTGCGGAGCTTGCTCCTGTCGTGGTTCTGACCGGCGAATCCGGGGAGGAGAGTGGTGCTCTTGTCGCCACGGGACTCGAGTGGCGCACTTCGACGCTGAAGGTGGCTTCTACCGGCGATGATCGGTTTATGTCGTTCACGGGATCTGACATCGAGATTTCCGAGGGGTCCACGGTCTGGGTCGCCGGTGCAAAGTACGTCCGCATGCTCCGAAGTGTTAGCGGGCTATCTGATGAGGCATTCAAACTAGGCGCTTGGCAAACACTTGCTGGAGGTTTCCGTTGGTCGGTCGGCAGTCGCCGCGCGTTCGCTGAGCTTTTTGAATCAATTGCCGGCCGACTTGCGGTTTCAATGCACAAGGCTCTTTTCGACCCGCTCGAGAAGTCGGTAGGAGAAGCTCGCACGCTATTTGAGCTGCTTGAGGCAAGTGTGACAGTGCCATCTGCTGAGCGCGCACTCGACCGAGCGTTGTACTTTCACGAGACACGCGATCGAGATGGCTACGAGTGGATTCGCGAGGAATCGGTGGTAGTCGATGCGCTCTTCGACGGCTTCAATTCATTCGATCAGGAGTTCAAGGATCGGCGAGAGTGGCTTCTTGAAGCTCGGTGGAGCGAGGGTGCCAAGGTGCCGTGGACTCAGCCGCGAACCCGCGCCGCATTCCAGATGGTTGCGGATGACAATCGAATTCGCGGATGGGTTCAAGAGATAGCCAGACACATCGAGGCGCGAGAGGATGCTTTGCATTGAACGACGATGAGCTGCTCGAAGACCAAGACGATGATGAGTCTTTGACCGACTCCGACGAGGATGAAGGCGAAGACGCTGGAGATGACCACGGGGTCGATCCTTTCGCGTCACTCTACGCGTCATATCAGGCGGAGCTAGCCGCGCGAACCCGGAAATACGGTGAGTACATCTCAACCGCGGGCTACGAATCAGACCTTCGACGTGCATACGAATCTCTGGATGACGTCCCTGCGTTCAAACCGGGAGACTTCGTTCAGTGGAAGACATTCATGCGGGAAAGCCGTCTGCCTGAGTATGGAGCTCCTGCGGTCGTTGTTGCAGTGGACGGCGCCTTCCGCGACTCTAAGCGCGCGCAACAGGCGTTTCCGCAGCACGACATACTGCTCGCCGTTCTCGACGGCGACCAGGACTTTGTGACCTTCTCAGCTTCGTCCGCGAGATTTACGCGCTGGCAAGGCGATAGCTGGCCGTCGACGGATCAGCAGTAGCAGCATTGAGGGTGGGCGACTGAGGAGCGCCCGGACCGCAGCGAAGCGAGGACCGGACGCACCGCAAGTCGCCCACCCTCAACGGCCGAGAGGCCGGCCTTGAATGAGTAAAGAAAGTTCTCACAAGTTCGTAGCCGACGGGTGGACGGCCCCGGGCTCGCGAACTCATCGTCTGTGGCGGTCGAGGAGCACTCGATCCCGACGTCGAGCAGCGTGAACTCCTTCGTTACCAGAACTACGTACGCACACTCGCGCCAGAAGTCCTCTTGTCCCTCGATGGTCAAACCCGAGACGACGTACTGCTCTGCGACAGATGCACCCAGATACTCGCGTCCATCTACTTGGGAGTATCTGGTTTGACGAACCGGCACAACACCGGCACAAGCTCCCCCTTGCGTGCGTCCGGCTTGACTGCACATGCTCGGCGGCAGCGAATCCCGCTGGCTCGACTGCTGGGGTGGTTCGCCTTGGGATAGGCGCAGAAACCGCCCCCTCACCAGGGCAAAGCAAAACCCTCGCCATGTAGAAGCTAGGCGAGGGTTTCTGGAGTGATTGTAACGATCACTCGTGTGGCTCCGACCGGCATCGATCCGGTGACCTTTCGATTTTCAGTCGAACGCTCTACCAACTGAGCTACAGAGCCGCGCGACCGGCGAACCTGTCGCGTCCTAGACGAAGAGCCCTCTCCGAAGAAAGAGCTCGTCGCACGGAGCGACCCTGACGGGACTTGAACCCGCGACCTCCGCCGTGACAGGGCGGCACGCTAACCAACTGCGCTACAGGGCCATACTTGTTTAATTATATCGGAAGGTGTGACCCCAACGGGATTCGAACCCGTGCTACCGCCGTGAAAGGGCGGCGTCCTAGGCCGCTAAACGATGGGGCCGAGTCAGTCCCGGGGGACTTCCTTGCCGACGCTCAAGCATAAGGGATGTTTCAGGCAAATCGCGAATCGAGGGCGCGGCGCCGCAACCCGGGCGTGTTTCCGGGGCACGATCGAGGGGTCGGTGGAGGGCGGAGGAGCGGCCGTGCCCCTGGTGCGGATGTGAAAGTTGTTGTTACTGTGGCAACTGTGAAACCGGCGGAAGGGGCCGTGTGAACGACAAGATCACGCTGGATGCTGCGGTCGCAGCAGCGTCCGAGGACTGCGGCTGCGCGCCCACTCCCACAGAACGCCGCGCCTTCGGTACGACAGGCATCAGTCGTCGAGGAGCCCTCGGCATCGGCGCGCTCGGCGTCGTGGCGCTCAGCGCCTTCGGCATCACCAACGGTGTGAGCGCCGCGTATGCCGCCACGTACCCGAGCTGGGATGACGTGCAGCGAGCGAAGAACAACGAGGCGGCCAAGGCTGCTGAGGTCTCGCGTATCGAAGGGCTGATCCAGTCCCTCACGCAGAAGGTCGCCGAGACGCAGGCCGCGGCGAAGGTCGCATCCCAGGAGTTCTACGACGCGCAGCAGGCGTACTTCGCCGCAGCGACCGAAGCCGACACCCTGCAGGCGAAGGCCGACGAGCAGGCTGCGGTCGCCGACAGTTCTGCCCGCAAGGCGGGACAGGTCGCCGCGCAGCTCTACCGCAACGGCGGCGACGACACCTCCATGGAGCTGTTCTTCGCCGGGTCGGCGAACAACGCCGATGAGCTGCTCGCCCGCCTCGGCACGATGGACAAGCTGCTCGAGTACAACCAGTCGGTCTACGACAAGGCTGTCGCCGCGCGAAACTCCGCGCAGTCGCTCAGCGATCAGGCCGTCGTCGCTCGCAACGAGCGCGACCGGCTGCAGAAGGTCGCCGAAGAGAAGATGGTCGTCGCGCAGCAGGCGGCGGAAGCAGCTCAGGCTGCCCTGGACGAGCAGTCCGCGAACCTCGCCACCATGCAGGCTCAGCTTGCGGCCCTCAAGGACGTGACGACCCAGACCGTGGCCGGCTACCAGGCCGGTGTCGAAGCCGAGGCGAAGGCCCGTCGCGAACGCGAAGCGGCCGAGCGTGCTGCCGCAGCGGCGGCCGCCGCTGCCGGCGGTGGCGGTGGAGGCGGAGGCGGTGGCGGAAGCCAGGGCTCCGGCGGCTGGTGCCGTCCGCACGGCGGCGGGAAGAGCTCGGGCTACGGTCCTCGCTCCGTGCAGTGCGGCTCCCAGGGCTGCTCCTCGTCCTTCCACTACGGAACCGACTTCGCCAACGGCTGTGGCTCTCCGATCTACGCCGCGAACTCCGGGACCGTCGACTATGCAGGCCCCAACTCCGGTTACGGCAACTACATCCGCATCCAGCACGGCGGCGGCATCGGCACGGGCTACGCCCACATCCGCGACGGCGGCATCCTCGTCCGTTCGGGTCAGCGCGTGAACTCCGGCCAGGTCATCGCATATGCGGGCAACACCGGCCGCTCGTTCGGCTGCCACCTCCACTTCGAGGTCTACGTCGGCGGTCGCCCCGTGAATCCCGTCGCGTTCCTCGGCGATCGCGGAGTGTCGGCCTGAGCCGCTCCCTCCTGACATGAAGAAGACCCCCGGCCGCTGAGCGGAACCGGGGGTCTTCTGCGTGCGTGAGGGTCAGTGGCCCTGCTCGCCGAAACGGACGATCGCCTCGTCGAGGATGCGCTGCGCCTCGGCGGCGTTCCCCCACTCGTCGACCTTGACCCACTTGTTGGGCTCGAGGTCCTTGTAGTGCTCGAAGAAGTGCGCGATCTCCTTCTTCGTGTACTCGGCGATGTCGTCGATGTCCTGGATGTGGGCCCAGCGCGGGTCCTTGGAGAGCACGGCGACGAGCTTGTCGTCTCCGCCGGCCTCGTCGCTCATCTTGAGCACGGCGACGGGGCGGACCTCCACGACGACGCCCGGGTAGATGGCGTGGTCGAGCAGCACGAGCACGTCGAGCGGGTCGCCGTCCTCGCCGAGCGTGTTGTCGAAGTAGCCGTAGTCGGCCGGGTAGCCGAAGGTCGTGTAGAGCACGCGGTCGAGGTGTACTCGCCCGGTCTCGTGGTCGACCTCGTACTTCACGCGGCTGCCGCGCGGGATCTCGATGACGGCGTCGTGTGCGCCCATGCGTGTGCTCCTCAGGAAAAGTTCGGTTGGATACCGCCGACTAGCCTACCTGCGGCGCTCGCACCCCCGTTGGTCGCGAGCGCTCAGGGTCCGGCGTCGGTCTCCGGCCGCGGCTCTTCGGTTCCGCGCCTGCGCAGCAGCCGATTCAACAGCCGGCTCGTCGGGTCGCTGAGCAGCAGCAGGAAGAGCCCGGCGTACCCGTTCGGCGCAGCGAGGACGGCGATGACGAGGGCTGCGGCGAACAGGATGATCGCCGCGAGGTCTCCGATCGCCCCCAGCCGGATGGTCTCGGTCGACGCCGTGGTGAGTTCGCGGTGGCGTGCGAGATAGAGCCAGCCGGCGAGAGTCGTCACCTGCGTCATGATCAGCGTGCCGATGTAGACCACCGCCTGGAGGGCATCGGTGTCCATCTGCCCGATCATCGCCGTGGGAACGGGCAGCCAGACGATCGTCGCCATCCACGCGACGTTGATCCAAAGGAGGGGGACAGTGATCCACTCCACGTCGCGGTACTGGCGATGGTGGCCCATCCAGAACGTCGCGATGAGGAGGAAGCTCAACCCGAAGCTGAGCAGCTGACCCGCGTGCTCGTTCAGGAATTCGGCGGTGGTCAGCTGACCGGAAGCCGCTTCGGAGACGGACTCCATCAGCGGGAGGATGAGCAGTGTCATGGCGATCGCGACGACGGCATCGACGAAGGCCTTGAACCTCTCGGTGCGGAACGGTCGTGTGCTCGTCTCATCGGTCACGGCGTCAGGATAGCCCCGCCCGCAGCCGTCGCCGGCGATCGGGACAGGGCGCGCCGTTCCCTGCGGTGCCCTAGCGTGGAGGCGTGCCGTCACTCGCTCCCGCCATCGCCGAGATCCGCCTCGCCGTGCGCACCGCGCTCGCCGACCTTCCCGAGGGAGCGACCGTCATCGTCGCCCTGTCCGGGGGTGCGGATTCGCTCGCGCTCGCCGCGGCCGTCGCGTTCGAAGCGCCCAAGCTCGGACTTCGTGTCGCGTCCCTGACCGTCGATCACGGCCTGCAGCACGACTCGGCAGAGGTCGCATCCGTGGCGGCTCGTGCAGCCGCCGACCTCGGCCTCGACCCGTTGATCGTGAGCGTGGACGTCGCAGGGGAGGGCGGTCCTGAGGCCGCTGCCCGAGAGGCGCGATACCGGGTGCTGCGAGACGCGGCTGCCGACGTCGGAGCCGCCGCCGTGCTTCTCGGGCACACGCTCGACGACCAGGCGGAGACCGTTCTGCTCGGCCTGGCTCGTGGCTCCGGGGCGGCCAGCCTGCAGGGGATGGCTCCGGTCCGTGAGGATGAGGACGGTGTGCGATGGGTGCGTCCGCTCCTTGGCGTGCGCCGCGAGACGACGCGCGCTTTCTGCGTCGCCTCCGACCTCACGCCGTGGGACGATCCGCACAACCGCGACGACCGCTACGCCAGGGTCCGGGTGCGCGAGCGCGTGCTCCCGGTTCTCGAAGACGAGCTCGGTCCCGGCATCGCCGAGGCCCTCGCCCGCACGGCGGAGCAGCTCCGGGAGGACGCCGAGGCGTTCGACGAGATGATCCACGAGACGATCGAGGACATCGTCGAGCATGCGGAAGCCGGGATCTCCGTCAGCGTGGCGGCGCTCGCCGCGAATCCCGCCGCACTGCGCAACCGGATCATCCGGCTCGTCGTCGACAGCGAGTTCGGGGTGAGCCTGACCAGGTCGCAGACGATCGAGGTCGCGCGGCTGGTCACCGACTGGAATGGGCAGGGGCCGATCGACCTGCCGGAGTGCTCGGCGATGCGCCACGGGGGGCGCATCGTCTTCGCCGCATCCGGTCGCTGAGCGGGGACCACCGCTGCGCGACCGGATGCGTGCATGTGGTCTTACTTCTTGCCGCCGAACAGGCCGCCGAGAATCCCGCCGAGGTCGATGCCGCCGCCGGAACCGCTGCTGTTGCCGCCGCCGAGGAGTCCGCCGATGACATCGCCGATGCCGCCGGACGAGCCGCCGCCACCCAGCAGTCCGCCGATCACATCGCCGATACCGCCGGAGCCCTCCGCGCCCGCGTCGGCCTTTGCCGACTTGTCCTTGGTCGCGTTCGCGATCAGGCCCATCACGATCGGGGCGAGGATCGGAAGGAGCTTGCCGAAGTCGATGCCGGGGGTCGCCTTCGACTCCGTGAGCTCCTTCGTCACCTCTTTCTCCTTCGAACCGAGGATGTGGGAGACGATCTTGCCGCCGTCGGCCTGATCGATGTCGTCGACCTTCGACGCGCCGGAAGCGCCCTCATGCTTCTTCAGCGCGTTCCGGATCGCCGCGGAGCCCTCATCCGTCTCGGCGTTCTTGGCGAGGCCGCCGAGCAGCACCGCGCCGCCCTGCTCGACCGCGACCTTGGCTTCGTCCCGCGAGACGCCCAGCTTCTCGGCGATGTCGTCGATCGGCACCTGGTTGAGGATGTCGTCAAGAGCCATGGTGAATCCTTCCGTCGGGGCGTCCGCCCGCATCACCGCTCACAGTAGTGCGGATGCCCGGCGAGGGGCAGATGCCGTCCCGATGAACAGACCTGGGACCGAGCATCCGATCGCGTCGCCTAAAATCGATCCATGCGCGCCGCGGAGATCCAGGACGACCTTGCACAGATCCTCGTCACCGAGGAGGAGATCCACGCCAAGCTCGACGAGCTCGCAGCGCAGGTCGCCGAGGACTACGCGGGCAAGGACCTTCTCCTCGTCGGCGTGCTGAAGGGCGCGGTGATGGTGATGGCCGACTTCGCGCGGGCGCTGCCGTTCCACGCTCCGATGGACTGGATGGCCGTGTCGAGCTACGGTGCCAGCACGAAGTCGAGCGGCGTGGTGCAGATCCGGAAAGACCTCGACACGGACCTCAACGGCAAACACGTGCTCATCGTCGAGGACATCATCGATTCCGGCCTCACGCTGAGCTGGCTGCTGGAGAACTTCGGATCGCGCGGCGCCGAGTCGATCGAGGTGCTGGCGCTCCTGCGCAAGCCCGAGGCGGCGAAGGTCGAGATCGACTGCAAGTACGTCGGCTTCGACATCCCGGTGGAGTTCGTCGTCGGTTACGGCCTCGACTACGCAGAGCGCTACCGCAACCTGCGCGACGTCGCCGTGCTCGCCCCGCACGTCTATTCCTGAGGTCGCAGACCCGGCCGCGGTGACGCGGCGACTCCGACCTCGCCGTCGAACGCTACGCCGTGGGTGAACGCACAGCGACCCCCTAGGGCGCGCGCGATACGCTGATCCGATCATGGATGTGAAGAAGCTCACCCGGAATCCGCTGATCTACGTCGCGCTGATCGGCGTGCTCCTGTTCGGCGGTTTCCTGCTGATCTCGAATCTGGGTGCGCCCAAGCAGATCACGACGCAGGAGGGGCTGAAGCTCCTCTCCGGCACCACGGTCACCGAGGTCGTGAACACCGATGGCGATCAGCGCGTCGACATGACGCTCTCCAAGCCGTTCCAGGGCTCCGAGAACGTCCAGTTCTACTACGTCGATGCGCGCGCCGACGAGGTCGTCAAGGCCGTCAACGATGCAGCGCCGAAGGACGGCTTCAACGACGCCGTCCCGCGTGCGACCTGGTTCGACGGCTTCCTCTCCCTTCTTCTTCCCCTCGTGCTGCTCGGTCTGCTGTTCTGGTGGCTCCTGTCCTCCATGCAGGGCGGCGGCGGCAAGGTCATGCAGTTCGGCAAGTCCAAGGCCAAGCTCGTCAGCAAGGAGACCCCGACCGTCACCTTCGCCGATGTGGCCGGTGCCGACGAGGCCATCGAGGAGCTCCACGAGATCAAGGAGTTCCTGCAGGACCCCGCGAAGTTCCAGGCGATCGGCGCCCGCATCCCGAAGGGCGTGCTGCTGTACGGCCCTCCCGGAACCGGAAAGACCCTCCTCGCCCGCGCCGTCGCCGGTGAGGCCGGCGCCCCGTTCTACTCGATCTCCGGTTCCGACTTCGTCGAGATGTTCGTCGGCGTCGGTGCCTCTCGCGTGCGCGACCTCTTCAGCCAGGCCAAGGAGAACGCTCCGGCCATCATCTTCATCGACGAGATCGACGCCGTCGGTCGTCACCGCGGCGCCGGCATGGGCGGCGGAAACGATGAGCGCGAGCAGACGCTGAACCAGATGCTCGTCGAGATGGACGGCTTCGACCCGAACGCGAACGTCATCGTGATCGCGGCCACCAACCGTCCGGACATCCTCGACCCCGCACTGCTGCGCCCCGGCCGCTTCGACCGTCAGATCGGCGTCGACGCCCCCGACCTCAAGGGTCGCCAGAAGATCCTCGAGGTGCACAGCAAGGGCAAGCCGCTGTCGAAGAACGTCGATCTCGAGGTCGTCGCCCGCAAGACCCCCGGCTTCACCGGTGCCGACCTGGCGAACGTGCTGAACGAGGCCGCGCTGCTCACGGCCCGTTCGAACGCGCAGCTCATCGACAACCGCGCCCTCGACGAGGCCATCGACCGTGTGATCGCCGGCCCGCAGCGCCGCACCCGCGTGATGAAGGACAAGGAGAAGCTCATCACGGCGTACCACGAGGGCGGACACGCGCTCGCGGCGGCGGCGATGAACTACACCGACCCGGTGACCAAGATCACGATCCTGCCTCGTGGCAAGGCGCTCGGCTACACGATGGTGCTGCCGCTCGACGACAAGTACTCGGTCACCCGCAACGAACTGCAGGACCAGCTCACCTACGCCATGGGCGGCCGCGTCGCGGAGGAGATCGTCTTCCACGACCCCACCACCGGTGCCTCGAACGACATCGAGAAGGCGACCTCGATCGCTCGCAAGATGGTCATCGAGTACGGCATGACGACGCAGGTCGGTCCGGTCAAGCTCGGCACCGAGGGCGGCGACATGTTCGTCGCACGCGACATGGGCCGTGGCCGCGAATACTCCGAGAAGGTCGCCGAGCGCGTCGACGCCGAGGTGCGCGCGCTCATCGAGCAGGCGCACAACGAGGCCTACGAGGTCATCAGCGAGAACCGCGACATCCTCGACAAGCTCGCCCTGGCCCTGCTCGAGGAGGAGACCCTCGACCACAACCAGATCGCGGAGATCTTCACCGAGATCAAGAAGCTGCCGGAGCGCCCGCTGTGGCTCTCGAGCGAAGGGCGTCCGGTCTCGGAGCGTCCTCCGATCGAGGTGCCGAAGAAGGACGTCTCGCTGGCGGCATCCGTCGAGGCTCCGGCCGGCGCGCCGCGCACGCAGCAGGGCTCGGCGGGAGCAGGGAACCCGCGGCCTGCGACGGCGTGACGTGACGGTCGACAGAGAGCGCGTCGAGCGGCTCACGCGAGAGCTTCTCGCGGCGATCGGCGAAGACCCGGACCGACCGGGATTGAAGCAGACCCCGACGCGCATGGCCGAGCTGTACACGGAGTTCTTCTCGGGAGTGGGTGAGGATGCGGCTGAACCGCTCGCGCGGACCATCAGTGTCTCCCGAGGCCCCGCGCCCGACACGCTGCCCTCCGGCGCCGTGCTGCTGCGGGACATCCGCTTCCGCTCCGTCTGCGAGCACCACCTGCTGCCCTTCGCCGGGCACGCGCACATCGCCTATCTCCCCGGCGAACAGGTCGTCGGGTTGGGAGCGCTCGTGCGGGTCGTCGAGATCCTCGCCGCGCGTCCCCAGGTGCAGGAACGCCTGGGCGAGCAGATCGCCGACACGATCGCGGAGCACCTCGACACCCGCGGTGTGCTGGTCGTGCTCGATGCAGCGCACGGCTGCGTCACCATGCGCGGCGGACGCCAGACCGAGGCCTCGACACTCACCATCGCGGCGCGCGGTGAATACAACGATCCCGTCTCCCGGGCCGAGCTGATCACTCTGATCGGCGCGGGCGGCTTCGGAGCAGCGCACGGATGACGGGCATCTGGGGCATCGTCAACGTCACTCCCGACTCGTTCAGCGACGGGGGTCGCTACCTCGACGTCGACCGCGCGGTGGCCCACGGGCTGCGGCTCCGCGCCGAGGGAGCAGCTGTGCTCGATGTGGGTGGTGAATCGACCAGGCCCGGCGCCGACCGGGTCGGCACCGACGTCGAGCAGCAGCGAGTGATCCCGGTGATCGAACAGCTCGCTGCCGCTGGCGTGCCGGTCAGCGTCGATACGCTCAGCGCCGCCACAGCAGCCGCCGCCGTGCGGGCGGGGGCCAGGATCGTCAACGATGTCTCCGGGGGGCTCGCCGATCCGGAGATGCGCGCTGCCGTCGCGGAATCCGGCGCCGACTTCGCGATCGGGCACTGGCGCGGGTTCTCTTCGGACATGTATGCCAACGCCGAGTACCACCGCGTCGCACGTGAGGTCGCCGGCGAGCTGCAGGAGCGCATCGGTGAGGCGGCCTCATCGGGGATCGCGCCGTCTCGCCTCATCATCGATCCCGGCATCGGTTTCGCGAAGTCGGGACCGCAGAACTGGGACATGCTGCGAGGGCTCGACGAGATCGTCGCACTGGGTCCTCGGGTGCTGATCGGCACGTCGCGCAAACGGTTCCTCGCAGAGGTCCTCCGTCAGGAGACAGGTCCCGACGAGGAGGTCTCCGAATCCCGTCGTGACCTCGCCACCGCCGTCACCAGTGCGCTCGCGGTCAGAGCCGGAGTGTGGGCCGTGCGTGTGCACGACGTGGCATCCACGCGCGACGCCCTGGCGATCGCGCACGCCTGGGAAGGCTGAGGGCGTCTCGGGGTGATCCCCGTACGCTAGACGTATGGAGCCCCTCGACGAGATCGTCCTCACCGGTCTGACGGTGTTCGGTCGTCACGGCGTCTTCGAGCACGAGCGTCAGGACGGCCAGGAGTTCACGATCGACCTGCGACTGCGGCTCTCCCTCGCGCGTGCCGCTGCCTCCGACGATGTCGTGGACACGGTGCACTACGGCGAGCTGGCCGAGAAGGTCGCCGCGGTCGTGTCGGGGGAGCCCGTGAACCTGATCGAGACGCTCGCCGAACGCATCGCCGCGGTCGGTCTCGACGACCCACGGGTGCAGGACGTCACCGTGACGGTGCACAAGCCCCACGCCCCGATTCCCCTCGACTTCGCCGATGTGGCGGTCACCCTGCATCGCCGCCGAACCCCTGATGCGCCGGAGGACACCACCGCATGAGCCGCAACCTCGCAAACCCACCCGCAATGCCGGCGCCTCGCCCCGGGCGGCCGGAGGTGACGGCCGTCGTCGCCCTCGGCGCGAACCTCGGCGATCGCCATGACACGATCACCGCTGCCGCCGAGCGGATCGCACGACTACCGCTGGTCAGCGAGGTGCGGTTGTCGAAGCTGTTCGAGACGGTCGCCCTCCGGCCCGACGGTCCCGATCCCGACGCCCCCGGCTACGTCAACGCGGTGGCACTGGTCACCACGCGTCTGGCCCCCGAGATCCTGCTCGGAATGCTGCACGCCATCGAGGACGAGAACGGTCGGGAGCGCCGTGAGCGCTGGGGCGACCGCACTCTCGACCTCGACCTCATCGCGTACGGCGACGTCATCTCCGAGGAACCGCATCTGCAGCTGCCGCACCCGCGTGCCGCCGAACGCCTCTTCGTGCTCGACCCCTGGCTCGACGTCGATCAGGACGCGGTGCTGCTCGGTCGGGGGAGGGTCGCCGACCTCGCGGCCGCCCTTCGTGCCGGAGGCGAGGGATGAGACGCACCTCCGCCGGCGTGCTCGTCCTCCTCGCACTGCTGGGCGGCGGCGTCGGCTTCCTGCTCGACCATCTGCTGACGGCCTCGGGGCGCGCGACTTTCACGCCGTCGCTCCTGCTGCCGGTACTCCTGCTGCTGATCGCCGCGGCATCTCTCGGCGTCGCCTGGCCGGTGCGACGCAGTGTGCGTTCGGGCATCCGCATCGACCCGTTCCGTGCACTGAGAGCGGCGACGCTCGCCCGTGCATCCAGCCTTCTCGGCGCGATCATGGCGGGGTTCGGAGCGGGGCTGCTGGTCTTCCTCCTGTCGCGCCCCGTCGTTCCGCCGGTAGGGTCGACTGTGGCCATGCTGGCCCTGATCGGAAGTGCGATCGTCCTCGTGATCGCCGCTCTCGTCGCCGAACAGTTCTGCACCCTGCCGAAGGATCCTGATGACTCAGAACCCAGAGACCGCGCCCCTGAACCCGGCGGAGGGCACTGACCTCGACGCCCTCGACCGTGGCACGTACACGCAGCTGCGCACGGCGCGCAACGAGGCCCGCCTGGAACTCGACGGCACCTGGCACCAGATCTCGCCGCGCTACGTCGTCTCGCAGATCGTCCAGAACGTGATCTTCCTCGTGATCGTCGCCGCCGCCGCGATCGTGCTGAACATCGTGCTGGAACAGGACTGGGTGTGGATCCCGGCCGGTGTGATCCTGCTGATCACGGTGGTCACCCTGATCATCCTCCCGCGTCAGGCGAGGGCGATCGGCTACATGCTGCGCGCCGACGACATCGTCTTCCGCAAGGGGATCCTCTGGCAGCGCATGATCGCCGTGCCCTACGGCCGCATGCAGCTTGTCGACATCACGCAGGGGCCGCTCGACCGTGCCTTCGGGATCGCCCAGCTCAAGATGGTCACGGCTGCGGCGACGACCGGTGTGCAGATCCCCGGTCTCACGCAGGAAGCGGCCGAAGCACTGCGCGACACGCTCATCCACGTGGCCGAGACCCGACGGACCGGCCTGTGAGCGAGCAGCAGCCTCCGCTCGCGACGCACAGCCCGCAGGCATGGGCGGGGGAGGCCCCGACGACCCTCGCGAACGGCGAGTGGCACCGGATGCACCCGCTCACGCCGCTCTTCAAGGGCGGCCTGGCGCTCATCATCATCGGCGGCATCGTCATCGCGAACATGCGCGACCGCCTGATCTCCTGGGCCGTCGCGCTCTTCGCGCCGGAAGAGGCGCATTACGGCGACTACGCCGGCGCCGATCCCGTCGACTGGGTTCTCTCGAACAACCTGATCCTGGTCGCGTTGCTGAGCGTGCTGGGCCTCGTGATCGTGCTGATCCTGATCTTCTGGTTCATCTGGCGCTTCCAGCAGTTCCGCATCACCGGTGACCACGTCGAGGTCCGCAAGGGCATCATCTTCCGTTCGCACCGACGCGCGCCGCTCGACCGCGTGCAGGGCGTCAACCTGACGCGTCCGTTCCCCGCGCGCATCATCGGCCTCGCGAAGCTCGAGGTCGTCGGTGCCGGCAATGACGCGAACGTCGAGCTGGAGTATCTGGCTACTCCGCGTGCCGAATCCGTGCGCGCCGACATCCTCCGTCTGGCGTCCGGTGCGCGCGCGGCGCGCGACGCCGCGCTCAACCCGGCAGCAGCCGCAGCGGCGGCGGCCGCACCGGCATCCGCGCGAGCGCAGCTCGTCGGATCGATGAACGCGGGAGTCAACGGTCTGATCGCCGGAGTCGATCTCGCCGACGTGGTCCCCGAGAGCGTCGTGAAGATCCCGACCGGTCGGCTGGTCGGATCGCAGCTCATCTCCGGACTGCTGTGGTTCGTCTTCTTCGGTGCGATCTTCGCGATCGCGATCGGCAGCGCCCTGATCGGGATGCTGGCCGACGGCAACTCGGACGGGGGGTTCATCCTCCTCGGGCTGGGACTCGGCATGGGCGTTCCCATGATCGTCGCCGTGGTCGGTATCACCTGGGCGCAGATCTCCAAATCGCTGCGCTACTCGATCGCGCCGACACCGGACGGCGTGCGGATCACGTACGGTCTCCTCACGACCGTCACCGAGACGCTCCCGCCCGGTCGCATCTTCGCCGTGGAGGTGTCGCAGTCGCTGCTGTGGCGTCCCTTCGGCTGGTGGACGATCAAGATCAACCGGATGAGCGGCAAGAGCGCGGCGCAGCAGTCATCGGGCAGCGGCCAGCAGTTCAACGTGGTGCTGCCGGTCGGCAAGCGTGCCGATGTCGAGCGGGTGCTCGCGCTCGTCCTTCCCGACGTGCCCGCCGAGAGCATCCCCTCGCTGTGGGAGCAGGGCATCGTCGGCCCTGAGGGTGACGACACCTATCGGACCATGCCCCGCCGAGCGCGGTGGCGACGTCCGTTCTCCTGGAAGCGTCACGGCTACCTGGTCGCCGACTTCGGGCTGCTGCTCCGCCGCGGGAACGTGTGGCGCAAGCTCGCCGTGTTCCCGCTCGCACGGCTGCAGGGCGTCTCGCTGAGCCAGGGGCCGATCGACCGCGCGCAGCGTGTGTCCGGTGCGCAGGTGCACACGGTTCCCGGTCCCATCACCGGCTACCTGTCCGGTCTCGAGCGTGCCGATGCGCTGGCGCTGATCGACGAGGTCACGGCCGCAGCGGCGGAGGCCGCGTCCCGCGACACCACTCACCGGTGGAGCGAGCATGCGGCGCCGCAGCCGGTCGCCGCACCTCCCGCACCTCCTGCGTACACGGGACCGCCGCCCGTCGCCGCACCTCCGGCGTACACAGGGGCTCCGCCGGTCTTCCCGGCTCCGGAGCACACGGCCCCGCCCGCGCCTCCGGTCGTGCCGCCCGCGCCTCCGGTCGCGCCACAGGCAGCAGCACCGGTCGCTCCGCCCCTGCCTCCGGCGGTTCCGTCTTCGCCCTCGGTGAACGCCACGCCCCCGCCCCCGGTTCCTCCGGCCGTGCCTCCCGCCGCGCCCGAGGCTCCCTCCGAACCCCCGCTGCGACGGCGGAGACGGAGCGACGATGGCACGTGACGGGCGCCTCGGTGTCGGCATCATCGGTGCCGGCCGTGTGGGCCCGGTCGTGGGCGCAGCCCTCGGTGGTGCAGGCCACGCCGTGATCGGCATCACGGGCGGCTCCGACGACGAGCGAGCCTCCGCCGTGCTCCCGGATGTGCCGGTGCTCGAAGCGCTGGAGGTCGTGCGTCGAGCCGAGCTCGTGATCATCGCGGTCCCCTCGGAGCAACTGCCCTCTCTGGTCGCCGGCATCGCGGAGGTGGGCGGCTGGCAGATCGGTCAGCTCGTGCTGCACACCGACCCCGCCTACGGAATCGAGGTGCTGCGTCCTGCGGCCGAGCGCGGCGCGATCCCTCTCGCCGTGCATCCGGCGATCACCTTCACGGGGACGTCGATCGACCTCCGCCAGCTCCAGGCCGGGTTCGCCGCGGTGACTGCGCCGGCCGCCGTGCTGCCGATCGCCCAGGCGCTCGCCGTGGAGATGGGATGCGAGCCCGTGGTGATCGCGGAAGCGGATCGTCCTGCCTATGCGGATGCCATCGCGACGGCCACGGAGTTCTCGCGGTCGATCATCGGTCAGTCGACCGAGCGACTGCGGCAGATCGGTGTGGAGAACCCCGGAGGCTATCTCTCGGCGCTCGTGCAGTCGACCGTCGAGAGAGCATTGCGCGAAGCCTCCGACGTTCCGCCGTTGATCTGAGCGGTTCCCGCCGCGTCTCAGCGCAGGGTGCGGGAAGCCGCTGTGTCATCGTCCGCCCGAGAAGCCCCCGCCGCCCCCGCCACCGGAGAATCCGCCGCCGAAGGACCCGCCCGCGCTCGACGAGGACCCCGTCGACGGCGCCGAGTAGGTCGCCGCCGAGTGCGACGAGGCCACGAACGAGGCGAGCTGCGCGCGCAGCACGAACGAGGTCGGGTCGCCGATCCAGGTGGCGCCGTGCTGCGCACGCGTGTACGCCTTCTCGAGCACCTCGCCCCATTCGTCCTCCATGCCGAAGAGGATGGCGTAGGGGAGGAGGCGCTCGTAGATGTGGATGACGTCGGCGGTGCCGTCTGCTCGACGTTCGGCCCCGCTGTAGGACTGCAGCATGCGCAGGCGGTCGGCGTCCGCGACGCGGATGAACTCCTCGACGCCGCGCAGGTACTCGTAGGTGCGGGCGCCTTCGGCCGTGAGCACCGTGTGCTTCGAGAAGCCGTAGATGCTGGAGAGCAGCACCAGGAAAGCGCCGAAGGAGATCACCACGAGCGAGGGGATCGCGGAGAGCCGCCCGCTGGCCGCGCTCCAGATCCCGAACGCCAGACCGATGACCGCGATGCCGATCGCACACCACTGCAGGATCACGGCCGCCCGACTGCGCGCCTTCTCGGTGAGCCCGCGGTTCTGCGCCTCGATCGTCCCGCGTTGCTCCAGGGCGGTCATCCGCGCGGCGAACGTCTCATCGGCGGTGGGCAGGTCGACCACACCCTCGCCGTTCGCGTCGGTGAAGAGGGTATCCAGGGCCTCGACGTCGAGCTGGTCGGGAAGTCGCGTTCCGGGGAGCCGACGCAACCGAGGCTCCTCCTCCTCCGCCCCCTCCTCGATGCGCAGCGTGCCGCGGACGGCCAGGTGCACGATCTCCGAGGGGATCACGTCCTTGGCGCCGGGCACCACGGCGGCGGCCAGCAGGGGAGGCAGTGAATCCGGCACGTCGTACTGGGCGACCACGATTCCGGTCGCCCTTCGGCGTCTCCGGGTGAAGGCCGAGACGGCCACCCAGCTGCCGACCGAGAGCCCGAGCGCGCCGACGGCGGCGACGATCGGGGTGACGTCCGCCACGGGGTCGGGGGTGCGGGCGAGAGGCTGGGTGACCGTACCGGCATCGAAGCCGATGGCGACGGTCACCCCGTCGCCGGCAGGACGGGCTCCCGATTCGACGCGGAACGTCACATCGCGCCCGTCCGCGATCGGACCGTCCAGCTCGCACTCGTCCTTCGAGCCGGAGGGACCGGTGTAGCAGCGCGTGGCACCGTTGAGCGCAGCGCTCAAGGAGGAGTCGAGCGTGACGTCAGCACGGAAGCGATCGATGGACTGCGTGCTGTCGAGCGGCAGCAGGTCCCAGTAGAACTCGTCCGCGGGAGGAGCCGACGATCCCGCAGAGGGCTTCGTCGCCAGGATCACATCGCGCATCTCGTACTCGATCACGTACGTGGTGAGACCCCGGACGAAGTCGTCGTCGTTGCCCGTGAGCACGTAGAGGAGACCGTCCTCCTCGTCCGTCTCGTAGGGCACCTCCGCGCCGTTCCCGTCGGTCACGGACAGGACCGTCGTCTCCGTGCTCGCCCCTTCGTAGGAGGTCGCGAGCCCCCGGACGATGCCGTGATTCTGGTCGGCGTCGGGGAAACGTGCCACGAGCGTCTCCGTCACACGCATCCGCGCGCGGCCGTCGTCATCGAGCCCGACCTCGTACGCCGCGTCCCAGGAACTGTAGGAGAAGTCGTCGACATCGGTCGTGGCGACGCGGATCGGACCGGCTGCGGCGTGAGCGGCGTGCTCGGCTGACGTCGCGAACGCCGCAGCCGGGGTGAAGGCCGCCACGAGGGCGAGGGGGAGTGCAGCGAACGCGCGGAGGATCCGTGTGTGGGCCATTCTCCGAGGCTACCCAGCACGCGACCGATGGCGTCACGCCGCCTCGGTAAACTGGGAGGGACTTCCAAGGAGCCCCCCACATGACTGACGCGTCGCCCGCGCCCGAATCGGCATCGACCGACCCCTCCACCGACGAGGACGTCCACGAGCAGAAGGCCGTGCGGCTCGCCAAGCGCGAGCGTCTGATCGAGAAGCGGTCGAACGCGGGGGGAGGGGCATTCCCCGTCGGAGTGCCCGTCACTCACACGATCCCTGCACTGCGCGCCGAGTACGGCGAGCTCGAAGCGGGTGCCGAGACCGGCGTCGTCGTCGGGGTCGCCGGTCGAGTGGTGTTCAGCCGCAACACCGGCAAGCTCTGCTTCGCCACCCTGCAGGCCGGCGACGGGTCGCGCATCCAGACCATGATCTCGCTCGCGAACGTCGGCGAGGAATCCCTCGCGGACTGGAAGGAGTACGTCGACCTCGGTGACCACGTCTTCGTGCACGGTGAAGTCATCTCGAGCCGTCGCGGCGAGCTATCGATCATGGCCGACGACTGGACGATCGCTGCGAAGGCGATCCTCCCGCTGCCCAACGCGTACTCCGAGCTCAGCGAAGAGGGCCGGGTGCGCAGCCGCTACCTCGACCTGATCGTGCGGGAGCAGGCGCGCAACACCGTCCGTGCTCGGGCCGCCGTGAACGCGAGCCTGCGTTCGACGTTCACGAGCCACGACTACCTCGAGGTGGAGACGCCCATGCTGCAGGTGCAGCACGGAGGAGCGTCTGCCCGCCCGTTCATCACGCACTCGAACGCGTTCGACACCGAGCTGTACCTGCGCATCGCGCCGGAGCTGTACCTCAAGCGCGCGGTCGTCGGCGGCATCGAGCGCGTCTACGAGATCAACCGCAACTTCCGCAACGAGGGTGCTGACTCGACGCACAGCCCCGAGTTCGCGATGCTCGAGGCCTATCAGGCGTACGGCGACTACAACCAGATGGCCGCGCTCACGCAGGAGCTCGTGCAGAACGCGGCGATCGCGGTCGCCGGCTCCACCACGGTGACCTGGGCCGACGGCACCGAGTACGAGCTCGGCGGTGAGTGGGACCGCATCTCGATGTACGAGTCGCTCTCGGCCGCTTCGGGTCGTGTCATCACCCCGCAGGACTCCGTCGAGGACCTCATCGCCTTCGCGGAGGCCAACGATGTGGATCTGCCACCGCAGGCCACCCACGGCAAGCTCGTCGAGGAGTTGTGGGAGCACTTCGTGAAGGGCGACCTCGTCCGCCCCACGTTCGTGATGGACTTCCCCGTCGACACGTCGCCCCTCGTGCGCGAGCATCGTTCGATCGCGGGCGTCGTGGAGAAGTGGGACCTGTACATCCGCGGCTTCGAACTGGCGACGGGATACTCCGAGCTCGTCGACCCCGTGATCCAGCGGGAGCGCTTCGTCGAGCAGGCCAAGCTCGCAGCACGCGGCGATGTCGAGGCCATGCCCGTGGATGAAGAGTTCCTTCGCGCCCTCGAGCACGGCATGCCGCCGTCCGGCGGGATGGGCATGGGGATCGACCGACTGCTGATGGCCATCACGGGTCTGGGCATCCGGGAGACCATCCTCTTCCCTCTGGTGAAGTAGTCCACGGAGTCGTTCATCCCATCGGGCCGCGCCGGAACGCCCATTCCGGCAGCATGGCCCCGCCGATCATGGTCTCCAACAGTGCGGCGAGCGAGTACCGAGGGTCGATCTCGCGCACCATCTCGAGGTAGCGGCCCGCGTGACTGGCGCGCCCCAGCGCCCAGGACAGCCACGCGGCCACGGTGAGCGGGGCGGGTCGCGAGTGCCGGGGTGCACGGGCGGCTGCCTCGCGCGCGACCGAGAGGGCGCACCGCAGGCGTTCGGTGTCGGGCGTCGGTCCGCGTCCGAGGAACACGTCGCCCACTTCGTCGGGAACCATGATCCCGGACTCGGCGAAGGCGGTCTGGGCGTCGAGCGTGCGGATGCCTCCCGCGAGGTCGGTCGCCCATTGCGCGATCGCCACGTCGCGCAGCAGCGGCTTCTCCAGACACCACAGCAGCGCGGCTGTCGCGAAGGGTGGAAGACCGTCGGGTGCAGCCAGCACCGACTCGAGGAACGCGGGCACGTCGTCGAGCAGGACGAGTGCGGCGATGAGCTGAGGATTCTCCCTGGCGCTTCGCGGAGCGCGCCCGCGCCGATCGAGGAGCGCGTCGAGGTCGGCGGATGCTCGCCCGACCCGCTCCTTCTCCGCCAGATCGACGGTCGGCAGCTCCGTGCCGACGTTCTGATCTCCGGACACGTCTTCCATCGGCGGCAGGTCGGACGGAAGGCGGATCTGCGCGAGAGACCCGAGCTCCGGTTCCTCCTCGAGGTAACTCGACCAGCCGGACGGCGTCACGCACAGAGCGTCGACGACTCGCAGACCCGCATCCTCCGCGCAGCCGAGCACCTCGTCGATCACCACCGCGTGCGGGAGCACCAGGCCGTCGCGCGTCGGGTGCGCATCCTGATCGGTGTAGACGACGACGGCCACCGCATCCGTTCCGGAGACCCGTGCCACGAGCCCGACCGCGTTGTCGGCATAGCGACCGACATCGGTGCTCTCCTCGGGGAGGTCCAGACGCATGGCACCGTCGGTGCGCGAGCCGCGGAACGGGAGGAGGACGATGCTCCGACGGGGCGTGAAGCCGGCGAGAGAGGGGACGATGCCGAGGAATGCGGCGGAATCGGTGGCGCGGAGAACTGTGGTCATCTCGAGAGTGTGCACGTCGGCGGGGCGGACGGGAGGGGAAAAGGGGGCTTGTGGACGCAGATCCTGTGAGTGCCGGAGTGTGCACGAACAGTGGCTCGCGTACCATGGAGGGATGGACAACTTCTGGCTCGCCGCGGCATGGTCGCTTCTGCCGACCGTCGGAGTGAGCGTCGTGTTCTTCCTCGTGGTCCGAGGCATCCTCCGTTTCGACCGCACCGAACGCAAGGTGCACGCGCAGATCGAAGCCGAGGAGCGCGCAGCGCGGGGCCTCCCGCCACGCGGCTGATTCCCACCCCATCGGCTACTGTGAAGCCAGTGCATCTGCTCAGATGCGCGTGAGCTGTGACGGTCACTGCGGTGGCGAGGGGGCACGATGACGGCGGATAGCTGGGCATGGTGGATCGCCGCCTTCCTGCTGATGCTCGACATCGTCATCCGCGTCACTGCGATCATCGTCATCCCCCGCAACCGCCGCCCCACCGCCGCGATGGCGTGGCTGCTCGCCGTCTTCTTCATCCCTTTCGTCGGCGTCTTCCTGTTCCTCATGATCGGCAACCCCCGCCTCCCGCGGGCGCGTCGACGCAAGCAGGATCAGATCAACGAGTACATCGCGGAGACCAGCGAGCACCTGCACTTCGGGACCCTGCGTCCGAACGCCCCTGCATGGTTCGGCCCGATCGTGCAGATGAACCAGAAGCTCGGCGCCCTCCCGCTCTCCGGCGACAACGGCGCCCACCTCATCTCCGACTACCAGGAGTCGCTCGATGAGATGGCCGAGGCCATCCGCACCGCGCAGGAGTACGTGCACGTCGAGTTCTACATCCTGCAGTCGGACGACTCGACCGACAACTTCTTCCGCGCCCTCGAAGAGGTCTGCGCGCGAGGGGTGGAGGTCCGCGTGCTGCTCGATCACTGGGCGAACCGCGGAAAGCCCCGCTACAAGCAGACCATCGCGCGACTCAACGCGATGGGGGCGGACTGGCACCTGATGCTCCCGGTGCAGCCGCTCAAGGGCAAGATGCAGCGCCCCGATCTGCGCAACCACCGGAAGCTCCTCGTCGTCGACGGCAACATCGCGTTCCTCGGGTCGCAGAACATCACCGATTCGACCTACAACCTGAAGAAGAACATCAAGCGAGGACTGCACTGGGTCGACCTGATGGTCCGTCTCGACGGTCCCGTGGTGTTGAGCGTGAACGCGATCTTCGTCGCCGACTGGTACAGCGAGACCGACACGGTGCTCGAGGGCATCGACATCGCCCACGCGAACATCGGCTCCGGGGATCTCGACTGCCAGGTCGTGCCCTCCGGCCCGGGGTTCGAAGTCGAGAACAACCTCCGTCTCTTCCTCGCACTGCTCTACGCGGCGAAGAAGAAGATCATGATCGTCAGCCCTTACTTCGTCCCCGACGAAGCCCTGCTCCTCGCGGTCACGGCCGCCGTCGACCGTGGCGTGCACGTCGAGCTGTTCGTCTCGGAAGAGGGCGACCAGGCGATGGTCTATCACGCCCAGCGCAGCTACTACGAGGTTCTGCTCAAGGCGGGAGTGCGCATCTGGATGTATCGCAAGCCCTACATCCTGCACACCAAGACGCTCACGATCGACGAGGAGGTCGCGGTGGTCGGGTCGAGCAACATGGACATGCGCTCCTTCGGTCTGAACCTCGAGGTCTCGATGCTGGTGCGCGGCGAGGAGTTCGTCGCCGAGATGCGGGAGGTCGAGGACAAGTACCGCTCCCTCAGCCGTGAGCTGACGCTCGAGGAGTGGATGCAGCAGCCGCTGCGCTCGACCGTGCTCGACAACCTCGCCCGCCTCACCTCCGCGCTGCAGTAGTCGTCGCGCTATCCGTCGCGAGTCCGCGAGGGCTACCCTGTGAGCATGACCTCCGCGCTGCGTCCTCTCGCCCCTGTCGTCGGTCTCGTCGCCGCGGCGCTCCTCGTCGCCGGCTGCACCGCGAGCCCCGGTTCGGAGACGCCGACGAGTTCCCCTGCGCCGAGCGCGGGCGGCGTCGACGACCGGAACGACATCGAGGGTGCGCTGCTCGACGACGGACGCATGTTCGCCGTCGTCACGGTGGGCTCCTCCACGTGCGTCCCCCAGGTGGACCAGGTGAGCGCCGAGGGACAGACCGTCACGGTCACTCTCGTCGACGCCGAGGGCGAGTCGCCACGGCCGTGCACGAAGGACCTCGCTCCGCGGGCCAGCATCGGCGCGCTTCCCGAGGGCGTGGATCCGACAGCCGACATCACCCTCGAGGTCACCTATGGCGACATCACCGACGACGTCGACCTCGACGGCGACCCCGCCGCGACGGGCACGCCCGGCACGTCGACCGAGTACCTGCCGTCTGCCGGCTGGTCCGGCGACGGCGCTCTGGTGCTGCTCACCTGGGGATCGTCGTCCTGCCCGCCGGAGATCGAATCCCTCGAGGGGTCGGGGAACAGCGGCACGGCGACGTTCGTGACGGATGAGACCAAGGCCTGCACGATGGACATGGCTCCGCGCGCCACGCTGCTCTCCTTCGGGGACGACGCGGTCGATGACGACGCGCCCTTCACCCTGACCCTCGTCGGCGGAGGCCTCGAAGGCACGGTCGAGGTGCGCTGAATCCGAAGCCCGCGGGCCTTCAGAGGATGTGCACGGGGTGGCCCGTCGGCAGCGCCAGCAGAAGCGCCCCCGGGTCTGCCCAGCAGGTGATGCGCACGGCTTCCCCGAATTCGTCACCGTCGAGCTCGATCGGGATCGGGTCGGGCGCTGCAGCCTCGGCCGCGGCCCCGTGGAAGTAGTGGACGGAGGCGTTCTTCCCGCGCCGTTCGAGGACTCGGCGTCCCGCGCGGAAGCGTCGCAGCACGGAGTTGTCCCACCAGATCTTCCGCCAGACGGCGAACCAGCCGAGCATGCCGGTCGGCTGGATGACCGCCACGTCGAGGGCGGCGTCGGTGATCGATGCCTCGGGGATCAGGGATATCCCGGCAGGGAGCGTGCCGCAGTTCGCGAACAGCAGGCTGTAGGCGCGATGGGTGTGCAGGCGTCCGTCGTCGATCTGGTAGACCGCGCGGAACGGCTTCGCGCGAGGCAGGGAGCGGGCGGCGCCGTCGACGTACGCGATCCACCCGACGGATTTCTTCAGATCGGAGCGGGTGTTCGCGATCATGTCGGCGTCGAGACCCATTCCGGCGAGGACGACGAACGCATGCTGCGCCTCCTCGCCGTCCTGTCGAGTCAGTCGCGCCCAGCCGATGTCGATCGGGTGTCGGAAGTCGCCGAGCGCCGCCTGGATCATCTCGGTCGGGTCGCCCAGCGGGAGCCCGAGATTGCGCGCGAGCAGATTCCCGGTGCCGCTGGGCAGGATCGCCAACGGCACCCCGCTGTTCGCGATCGCCTCCGACACGGCGCGCACCGTGCCGTCGCCTCCCGCGACCAGCACGACGTCCACCCCGCGCTCCAGCGCCTGCGCCGTGGCGAGCTGGCCGGCGTCCTCGACGGTCGTGGGGTAGAACGCGGGATGCTCCCAACCGGCCTCCCGGGAGAGATCGCGCACTCGGCCCCGGAGGTGCTTGCCGTCGACCTTGATCGGGTTGTAGATGAGCGCCGCCTGTCGCCGGACGGGTTCGCTCGTGGTCATGGCGCTACTCTAAACCGCGATCCACTCGGGTCGCCCATCCGGCGCCGGGCCTTCCCTGCGCGAGGAGAATGGAGACATGCGCGATGACTCCGACGACACCGCTCGCACCGTGCTCTCCGCGATGATCGAAGGCGACCCCGATCGTCTGCGGCGACGGAGCATCTCGCTCGGGGTTCCCGTCGACGACGCCGACGACGCGGCGCAGAACGCGCTGCTGCGCGCCTGGAGCTCGTTCTCTCACCTCGACACCCCGCAGCCAGGGCGCATGTGCGCCTGGCTCGACGTGATCGCCAGGAACGTCGCCGTCGACCTCGCCAGACAGCGCTCCCGTCGCCCCGCCGCGACGCTGGAAGAGGCGGCGGACGAGCACGTCAGCGTCGAGTCCGTCGTCGAGGCGCGAGTCCTGCTCGACGGAGCAATGGCGGCTGTGCATGCGCTCCCACCCACGCTTCGGGAACCACTGCTGTTGACGGTCGCCGACGGGCTCTCGGCGGAGGAGGTGGCGACGCGACTCGGAATCGAACCCGCCGCCGCCCGGCAGCGCATCTCGCGGGCACGCAAGGCGCTGAAGGCCTGCCGCGGCACAGGTATGGGGGTGGCGTGAGGGAGACTCTCCTGCAGGTCTCCCTCACGTCATCTCAGGCGGTCCCGAACGGGTTGTCGATCGCGTAGCGCCAGCCGTGCGCATCGTCGTACACCGCGAGGTCGGCGGTCGTCCCGGCGAGGGAGACCTCCGACCCGTCGGGTGCGATGCCCGTGATCGTCCAGTCGGCGACCGCGAGGCCGGTGCCCGCGCTCTCGAAGACGTGACGGACCGTCATCGAGATCGGCAGGTTCAGGCCGAGGAACTGCTCGAGCGCGCCCCTCACGGCTTCCGTGCCGGTGACCGGTGTCCCCGGCGCGGGGACGAAGACCACCTCCGGGGTGTTCAATGCCATCAATCCGTCGAGGTCACGGGCGTTGAAGCGGTCGGCGAACGCCAGGTTCAGCTGATCGAGGGCGGTGACGCGAGTGCTCATGGGTGTTCCTTTCCGAGGGTCGGCGGAATGCCGGCCGTTGCAGAGGAAGACGATGCTGCGCCGAGAGTGTGACATCCGAGAGGGTGTGACGATCACCGTAGACTTGGTGGATGATCGACCTCGCACTCCTCCGCGACAATCCGGAGATCGTCCGCCGCTCGCAGACTGCTCGTGGAAACGACCAGAGCACCGTCGACGTCGCACTCGAGGCCGATCGATCGCGCCGGTCGGCGCTCTCCGCATTCGAGGAGCTGCGAGCAGAGCAGAACGCCTTCGGGAAGCTGGTCGCGAAAGCCCCGAAGGAGGAGAAGGCCGCCCTGGTCGCGCAGGCCAAGGACCTCGCCGAGCGAGTGAAGCAGGCCCAGCACGCCGCGAACGAGGCGGCTGAGGCAGCGGCCGCAGCCCTCGCCCGGATCGAGAACGTCGTCATCGACGGTGTGCCGGCCGGTGGCGAAGCCGACTTCGTCGAGCTGCGGCGTGTGGGAGACGTGCCCGCTTTCGACTTCGAGCCGAAGGACCACCTCGAGCTGGGCGAGCTCCTCGGTGCGATCGACATGGAACGCGGTGCCAAGGTCTCCGGCGCCCGCTTCTACTTCCTGCGCGGCATCGGAGCACGTCTCGAGATCGCGCTGATGAACCTTGCGCTCGACAAGGCGCTGCAGAACGGCTTCGTGCCCCTGATCACCCCGACGCTCGTGCGCCCGGAGATCATGCAGGGGACGGGCTTCCTCGGCGAGCACGCCGACGAGGTCTATCACCTCGACAAGGACGACGATCTGTACCTCGTCGGCACCAGCGAGGTCGCGCTAGCCGGGTACCACAAGGACGAGATCGTCGACTTGACGGACGGTGCCCTCCGGTACGCCGGCTGGTCGACGTGCTACCGGCGTGAGGCGGGCTCGCACGGCAAGGACACCCGAGGCATCATCCGTGTGCACCAGTTCAACAAGCTCGAGATGTTCGTCTACACGACGGCCGAGGACGCGGAGGCCGAGCACCTGCGCCTCGTCGCGCTGCAGGAGGAGATGCTGACCTCCCTCGGCCTCGCCTACCGCGTGATCGACGTCGCAGCGGGAGATCTCGGTTCGAGCGCCGCCCGCAAGTACGACATCGAGGCCTGGGTCCCCACGCAGGGTGCCTTCCGCGAGCTGACGTCGACCTCGAACTGCACGACGTTCCAGGCGCGACGTCTCGATGTGCGGTACCGGCCGGTGGTGGAGGCCGCGGAGGGTGCGGCGCAGGGCACGGCGAAGACGCAGCACGTCGCCACGCTGAACGGCACGCTCGCCACGACGCGCTGGATCGTGGCGCTGCTCGAGACCCATCAGCAGGCGGATGGATCCGTGCGCGTCCCCGAGGTGCTGCGCCCGTATCTCGGCGGCCTCGAGGTGATCGAGCCGCTCGCTGAGGGGCGGGCCGCACGATGACGGACGCCTGGCTGGTCGGCCTCGACGTCGACGGGACCATCCTGCTGCAGGACGAGACGATGAGCCCCGGTGTTCCGGAGGCGATCGCCCGCCTGCGCGACGGAGGACATGTCGTCACGATCGCGACCGGACGAAGCTGGATGGCGACGCGGCGCTACGTCGAAGAACTCGGACTGACCGCTGACTTCGTCGTCTGCTCCAACGGGGCCGTGACGATGCGGCGATCGGGCGATGACTGGGAGCGTTGGAACGTGGAGACGTTCGACCCCACCCCGGTTCTCGGTCTGCTGCGAGAGCGGCTGCCCGACGCCAGGTACATGGTGGAACTGGCTTCGGGGCAGCGGCTGTTCACGGAGCAGCTCGACGACTGGACGCTCGACGGCGGTCGACAGGTCGACTTCGACGAGCTCGGAGCCCTTCCCGTCTCGCGCATCGTCGTCGTCTCTCCTGGTCACGACGAAGAGGACTTCCACCGTCTGGTCGCTGACGCCGGTCTGAACGAGGTGTCGTACGCGATCGGCTGGACGGCGTGGCTGGACATCGCGCCGCAGGGTGTGGACAAGGGCACGGCGCTGGAGCAGGTGCGTACCGAGCTCGGGCTCGGCGAGGGGCGCATCCTCGTCGCCGGGGACGGGCGCAACGACATCGGGATGTTCGGCTGGGCGCGCTCGCTCGGTGGTCGGGCGGTGGCGATGGGCCAGGCTCCGGACGTGGTGAAGGAGGCAGCCGGCGAGGTCACCGCAGATGTCGTCGACGGTGGCCTGGCGCGAGCGCTCGACACGCTTCCAGCCCCCGCCCAGGTCAGCGCCGGAGAATAGAACTCGGCTAGACTCACGCCTGGTCGGCAGAAGTGCCTGCCGGGAGGGTTGTCCGAGCGGCCGATGGAGCTGGTCTTGAAAACCAGTGGGCAGAGATGTCTCGTGGGTTCGAATCCCACACCCTCCGCATTGTGAGCACGGTGTCCCCCGCACCGGCGCTGAATCCGAAAGGTCCCGAGTGAGCCAGAACCCCCGACGCCGGCACACCATCGCGCGCCATGGTCAGCTGGGTACTCCCGGTACCGTCGGCCAACTCCTGAAGTTCATCGCCATCGGCCTCGCCGTGGTCCTGGTGAGCGGCCTCGGCGTCGGCGCCTACGTCTTCTACGACCTCACGAGCACGGTCTCGGCGAATGCTGTCGAGATCGAGGGCCAGGACCCGATCCCGCCGGACATCGGCGAGTACGAGGGCGGCTTCAACATGGTGCTCACCGGGGTGGACACCTGCGAGGAGAAGTACAAGGACCTGTTCGGCGAACGGTGCACCGGAGCGGACGCCGAGGGAACGCTCAACGACGTGAACCTGCTCGTCCACGTCTCGCAGGAGCCGCGCCGCATCACGGTGGTCAGCTTCCCCCGAGACCTGATGGTCCCGATCCCGTCCTGCACGGACAAGAACGGCAACGCCACCTCTGCGATGAGCAAGCAGCCGCTGAACACGGCGTACACGGACGGCGGCCTGAACTGCGTCGTGAAGACCATCTCCGAGCTGACCGATCAGGAGATCCAGTTCGCGGCCGGCGTCACCTTCGGCGGCGTGATCGAGATCACGAACGCCATCGGAGGCGTGGACGTCTGCCTCGCCAACCCGATCAAGGACCGCTACACCGGACTCGACATGGCTGCGGGCACGCACACGGTGGAGGGGCTGCAGGCGCTCCAGTTCCTGCGCACCCGTCACGGGGTCGGTGACGGCAGCGACCTCGGCCGCATCGGCAACCAGCAGCAGTACATGTCGAGCCTGGCCCGCAAGATGATCAGCGGCGAGGTGCTCGGCAACGTCCCGGTGATGCTCAAGCTCGCGAACACCGCGATCCAGAACCTCGAGCCGAGTGAGTCGCTCACGAATCCGATGACGCTCGTGCAGATCGCGCTCGCGGTCAAGTCCGTGCCGTTCGAGGACATCGTCTTCGTGCAGTACCCCAACGGCACCGACTCGGCGAACCCCAACAAGGTCGTCCCCAACTACACTGCAGCCTCTGCGCTCTGGGATGCGCTCGCCGAGAATGCGCAGCTGCAGATCACGCACGAGAACAACCGCAACGACGGTGTGATCGTGCAGGAGCCGACCACGACCGGCGAACAGCCGACCGACACGGCGGCGACTCCGGACCCGGCAGCGACCCCCGACAACGTCGTGGCGCTTCCCGATTCGATCAAGGGCAACTCCGCCGCGCAGCAGACCTGCTCCAACGGCAACGTTCGCTGACGACTCCGCGAGGGAGCGCAAACCGCTTGCGCCTTCTTGCAAGGACTTGCGTACACTGGCTGCATGTCGAAGCGACTCGCCGAGGTGGCCCGCAAGGTCGGAGTGAGTGAGGCGACGGTCAGTCGCGTGCTCAACGAGAAGCCGGGGGTCTCGGACGCCACGCGCCAGGCGGTCCTCACCGCCCTCGACGTCCTCGGCTACGAGCGGCCGACGAAGCTGCGCGGAGAACGCGCCCGCCTCGTGGGCCTGGTGCTGCCCGAGCTGCAGAATCCGATCTTCCCCGCATTCGCCGAGATCGTCGGCGGTGCGCTCACCCAGAACGGGTACACGCCGCTGCTCTGCACGCAGAATGCCGGAGGTGTGACGGAGTCGGACTACGTCGACCTGCTCCTCGCGCAGCAGGTGTCCGGCGTCATCTTCCTCGGGGGGAACTACACGCAGGCCGACGCCGCGCATCAGCACTACGAGCGCCTGCGTCAAGTGAACCTCCCGACCGTGCTCGTCAATGCCCGCGTGCCGGAGCTGCCGTTCGCCACGGTGTCGACCGACGACGCCGCCGCCGCGGAACAGGCGGTGCTGCACGTGCATCAGCTCGGGCATCGGAAGATCGGCCTGCTGCTGGGGCCGGAGGATCACATCCCGTCCCGCCGCAAGCTCGAATCGGCGCGACGTCTGCTCGAATCGCTCGGCGCACCGCTGGCGGACGAACTCGTCGTGCGCGGCATGTACTCGCTCGAGTCCGGCCAGGCGGGGGCTTCACGACTGTTCGCCGCCGGTGCGACGGCGATCGTGTGCGCGAGCGACCCGATGGCGCTCGGGGCGGTGCGCGCGGCGCGGCGTGCCGGGCTGTCGGTGCCGGGTGACGTGAGCATCGTCGGATTCGACGACTCCGCGCTGATGAGCTGCACCGAGCCGCCGCTGACCACGGTTCGGCAGCCGATCGAGTCGATGGGGCGAGCTGTGATCGCCCTCCTGCTCGCTCAGATCGCCGGCACGGCTCAGCCGAGCGACGAGCTCCTGTTCGAGCCCGAACTGGTGCTGCGCGCCTCGACGGGGCCCCTGCCCCTCTGACCACGGGTCCCCGAAGGTGCGCTGATTGTCGTGCCCGCAAATCATCGTAAATTTGCGACAACTCGTTTAGTTCTTGCGTTAAGTGATTGAGAAAGCTACATTCGACTCATCGCCACCGACGACGAGGAGTTCCGTGGACACTGACGTTCTGCGCACGACGGCACCCGCCGGCACCCTGACCATGCCTGCTGGCGACGGCTGGTGGCGGACGGCCGTGATCTACCAGGTGTACGTGCGCAGCTTCGCGGACGGAAACGGCGACGGCATCGGCGATCTCGCGGGTGTCCGCTCGAGGCTCCCGTACTTGAAGAGCCTCGGGGTGGACGCGCTCTGGTTCACCCCGTGGTACCTGAGCCCCCTCGCCGACGGCGGGTACGACGTGCAGGACTACCGCCGCATCGATCCCCGTTTCGGCTCCCTGGAGGAAGCGGAGCAGCTGATCGCGGAGGCGCTCGCTCTGGGCATCCGCACGATCGTCGACATCGTGCCCAATCACATCTCGGATCAGCACGAGTGGTTCCAGCGGGCGCTGGCGGCGGGTCCAGGCAGTCCGGAGCGGGAACGGTTCTGGTTCCACCACGGCCGCGGGGAGCACGGTGACGTCATCCCGACGAACTGGGTGTCGAGCTTCCAGGGCGAGACCTGGTCGCGCACGCGGAACCCCGACGGCACCGACGGCGAGTGGTACCTGCATCTGTTCACCCCCGAGCAGCCGGACCTGAACTGGAACCACCCCGATGTGCGACGTGAGCACGAAGACGTCCTGCGGTTCTGGTTCGACCGCGGGGTCGCGGGTGTCCGGATCGACTCGGCGGCTCTTCCCGTCAAGGACCCCGCGCTTCCCGACCTCCCCGCAGGTTCGGCACCCACGGTGGACCATCCGCACATCGACCGCGACGAGCTGCACGACATCTATCGCGAGTGGCGTGCGGTCGCCGACGAGTACGACGGGGAGCGGGTGCTCGTGGGCGAGGTGTGGCTCGAGGATGCAGAGCGATTCGCCCGGTACCTGCGGCCGGGGGAGATGCACACCGCCTTCAACTTCGGCTTCATGACGCAGCCGTGGAGTGCGCGTGCCATGCGCGATTCCATCACCCGCACCCTCGCGGAGCATGCGCCGGTCGGTGCCCCGGCCACGTGGGTGCTCTCGAACCACGACGTCACGCGTCCGGTCACGCGGTACGGGCAGGCGGATTCCTCTTTCGCCTTCGAGCGCAAGCGCTTCGGCACCCCGACCGACCCGGCTCGCGGTGCGCGAAGGGCCCGCGCCGCCGCGCTGCTCGTCGCCGCGCTGCCCGGCAGTCTCTACATCTACCAGGGGGACGAACTCGGCCTTCCTGAGGTCGAGCTGCCGCTCGACGCGATCGAAGACCCCATGCACTTCCGCTCCGGTGGGGTCGACCCGGGACGCGACGGCTGCCGAGTGCCGCTGCCCTGGACGGGGGCGACGAGCCCCTACGGCTTCGGTGGCGCTCCCTGGCTGCCGCAACCCGAGGACTGGGCGGCGCTCACCGTCGAGGCGCAGGATGCGGACCCCTCTTCGACGCTCAACCTGTATCGCACGGCGATCGCTCTGCGACGGCGCATCGACGACTTCGCCGGCGACCACCTGGAGTGGCTCGAACTGGGCGCCGACGTCCTTTCATTCCGCCGTGGTGACGGCACGCTCAGCGTCACCAACCTCGGGGCGGTCGCCGTGCCGCTGCCTGCACACCATGAGGTCCTCCTCTCCAGTGCGCCGCTCGACGGCGTGCTCCCACCCGACTCCACAGCCTGGCTCGCTCTGCGCGCCACCCCCACGCGCTCGCAGTGAGCGCCGTCGTGATCCTGCACCACCCGTTCAGCACCACATGGAAGGACAGACAATGAAGTCACCAACGAAGGCCACGGTCGCCGGCATCGCCGTGCTCGCGACGGTCGGCGCCCTTGCCGGATGCACGTCCGCCGGCGACGGGGGCGGCGCCGACGGACGCCTCGAGCTGCGCGTCGCGACGTTCCCGCCCGGGGCGGATGCGGCCGCGTACGATGCGTTCGCCGCGCAGGAGAAGCAGTTCGAGAAGGAACACCCCGATATCGACATCATCGGTGTCGAGTACGAATGGGAAGGCCCCACGTTCGCCGTGCAGCTCGCCGGGGGAAGCCTGCCCGACGTCTTCACCGTGCCGTTCACCGACTCCAAGACCCTGCTCGAGAACGGGCAGCTGATGGATGTGACCGACGCGATCGAAGAGCTCGGCTACACGGACAAGTTCAACCCCATCATCCTCGACGGGGTCACCGGCGCCGACGGCAAGATCTACGGCTTCCCGCGGCAGGCGTACGCCGCAGCACTGCACTACAACCGCGACCTGTTCGAGCAGGCGGGGCTCGACCCCGACAGCCCTCCGGAGACGTGGGACGAGATCCGCGAGGCCGCCAAGAAGATCACGGACGCCACCGGCAAGGCCGGCTACGCGCAGATGGCCATCAACAACACCGGTGGATGGCAGCTCACGTCGCAGACCGTGGCCCGTGGTGGTCGCACGCAGACCGACAACGGGGATGGCACCGCCGACTCGACGATCGACAACGACGCGACCAAGGCCTCCCTCCAGTTCCTGCATGACGTGAAGTGGGAGGACAACGCCTTCGGCTCGAAGGTCGACCTCGACTGGGGACCATCAACCAGGAGTTCGCCGCGGGCAACATCGGCATGTACACCTCCGGCTCCGACATCTACACCGCTCTCGTGCGCGACTTCGGCATGGACTCGGACATCTACGGCATGACCGTCGTGCCCATGGAAGGCGACGACCCAGGCACGCTCGGCGGCGGTGACATCGCGGTGATCAGCCCCACGGTCGACGACGCGACCAAGGAAGCAGCAGTGACCTGGATCGACTGGTACTACATGCAGAAGCTCATGGACAAGGACGCCGCGGTGCTCGACGCGAAGACCCTGAACGAGTCGGGCCAGGCCGTCGGCACTCCGCTGCTGCCGGTGCTCAGCCGGGAGCTGTACGACGAGTCGCAGGAGTGGATCGCCGACTACATCAACGTGCCGGTAGACCAGATGGCTCCGTTCAGCGACCGCATCTGGGATCAGACGCCGGTGGGGGAGCCGAAGGTCAAGACGCAGGAGGTCTACGCCCTGCTCGACACCGTGGTGCAGAAGGTCCTGACCGACCAGAACGCCGACATCGACGCTCTCCTTGCCCAGGCGCAGAGCGATGCGCAGGCGAAGCTCGACGAGTAACCCTTCATGACGATGACGCTCCCCGAGCAGCGGGCGGCGGTGGAGGATTCTCCGCCGCCCGCTGTGCGCCGCTCCCGCCGCCGCTCACCCCTCACCTGGTTCCGCGGCGGCGGGCTCGCGAACCTCCTGTTCGTGCTCCCGATGCTGTTCGTGTTCGTGTTCTTCTCGTGGTCGCCGATCGTGCAGTCGGTGGTCATGAGCCTGCAGAAGACCAACCTGATCGTCTCCGAGTGGGTCGGGTTCGACAACTACCTCGCGGTGATCGGTGACCCCGAACTCGGCCGCGCTGTGGTCAACACGCTGTGGTTCGCCGTGCTCGCTCTGCTCTTCGGGTTCCCGCTGCCCCTGCTGATGGCCGTACTCATGAGCGAGGTGCGCCGCGGCAAGGGCATCTATTCCGCGCTCGCCTATCTCCCGGTCGTCATCCCGCCGGTCGTGGCCGTGCTGCTGTGGAAGTTCTTCTACAGCGCCGATCCGTCCGGTGTGTTCAACACCGTGCTCGGGTTCGTGGGCATTCCGCCGCAGCCGTGGATCCAGGACGCGGTGCAGGCCATGCCCTCGCTCGTGCTGGAAGCCACCTGGGCCGGAGCCGGCGGATCGATCATCATCTACCTCGCGGCGCTCCTGGGTGTGCCTCCGGAGCTCTACGACGCGGCCGAGGTCGACGGTGCCGGCGTCTGGAAGAAGGTCTGGCACGTCACGCTGCCGCAACTGCGCGGCATCCTCTTCATCATGCTGATCTTGCAGGTGATCGCGACCGCTCAGGTCTTCCTCGAGCCGTTCCTGTTCACCGGCGGTGGCCCCGCGGGAGCGACCAAGACCGTGCTGCTGTACATCTACGACAAGGCCTTCCGGAACAGCCTGGGCGGCGACTACGGCGAGGCCACGGCTGTCTCGGTGCTGCTGGCGATCATCCTCGCCCTCCTCTCCTGGCTGTACTTCAAGCTGACCGACCGTTGGAGCACGACGTGAGCCTCACCACCCGCCTCTCGACCCGCGCCGCAGAGAGGGCCGCGGAGAAGGCCGCTGACAGTGCGGGCGATCGCACCGTCATCTCCGACTCCGAACGTCGGCGCCCCGGCATCCGCATCGGGATGACGCTCACGCACGTGTTCCTCGCCGTCGGGCTGGTCGTCGCCGGACTCGGTCCCATCCTGTGGCTCGCGAAGTCGGCGATCACGCCGACGCAGGACACCCTGCAGCAGCCGTTCGCGCTGTGGCCGAACGGCATGGACTGGGAGAACCTCTCGACCGCGTGGAACGACATCCACATCGACCAGTACTTCCTCAACACGGTGATCATCGCGCTCGGGGCCTGGTTCGTGCAGCTGTTCATCGCGACGACGGCGGGCTATGCGCTCTCGGTGCTGCGCCCGACCTACGCGCCCATCCTCAACGCGCTGGTGCTGGCGACGTTGTTCATCCCCGGGATCGTGCTGCTGGTGCCGCTGTACCTGACGATCGTGCGTCCACCGCTGCTGGGCGATGTGAGCCTGCTCAACAACTACCTCGCGGTGTGGCTGCCGATGGGCGCGAACGCCTTCAACATCCTGCTGGTGAAGCGGTTCTTCGACAGCCTTCCGCGCGAGGTGTTCGAGGCCGCGCGCACGGATGGCGCCGGGCCCTTCCGGCTGTTCTGGTCGATCGTGCTGCCGATGTCGAAGCCGATCCTCGGGGTGGTCTCGGTCTTCGCGATCATCGCCGCGTGGAAGGACTATCTCTGGCCCATGCTGGTGCTGCCCGATCCCGCGGTGCAGCCGCTGTCGGTGCGGCTCCCTGCCGTGCAGTCGCAGACCGAACTGGACGTGTTCCTGGCCGCGCTCGCGATCGCGACCCTGATCCCGATCGCGATGTTCCTCGTCTTCCAGTCGGTGTTCCTGCGCTCGGCAGGTCTCGGCGGTGCCGTGAAGGGGTGAGACGCGTCGAGACCCACGTTCCGCGTCGAGACCCATCGCCGGCGCCGCATCCTCCGATGGGTCTCGACGATGGTGATGGGTCTCGACGACTCAGGTGGGTGGTGTCGGAGGAAGCAGTGCGTCGATGAGTGCGCCCATGATGCCGGGCATGTCGACGGTCGGGTCGATCATCCACTGCAGCTGAAGTCCGTCGGACGCGGCCTGGATCACGCGGGCGAGGGCATCCGGATCCAGGGGGGAGCGGCGACCGTCGGCTCCGAAGCCGTCGGCGATCGACTCCCTCAGCCGCTCGCTGCGGTCAAGGAAGTACTGGTGGGCCGGATGCTCCGGGTCGGCGGCATCCACCGAGAGCCGCGAGAACAACGCCACGATGCCGGGAACCTCGGTGTTGTGGCGGATCACGTCGAGGAAGGCGGTGCGGGCATCGTCGGCCCCGAGTCCTGTCGGGTCGAGACCGTCATGCGCATCGCGGGTGCGGAGCACCTCGGTGAAGAGCTCCTCCTTCGATCCGAAGTAATGCAGGAGGGCGGCGGGTGTGACACCGACGACCTCCGCGATCTCCTTGAGCGAGGCGTTCTGATACCCCTTGCGTCCGATCACGTCGAGGGCGCTCTCGAGGATCTCCTCGCGCCTCGCGACACCCTTCGCGTACGAACCTCGTCGTGCCATGACTCGACCCTAATCCTGAATGACGTTTGAAATCTAATACTGAAAGGCATAAGGTTTTCGCAAGGACATCGCCGTCGCCCGCGAAAGGAACACAATGACCGAGAACTCGGCTTCCGACCTGACCCTCGAGGAGAAGGCTTCGCTCACCAGCGGTGCGGACTTCTGGACGACGAAGGCGATCGACCGCGTGGGCATCCCGTCGGTGATGATGACCGACGGACCGCACGGTCTGCGCAAGCAGTCGGGCAGCACCGATCACCTCGGCCTCGCGAGCAGCGTCCCGGCCACGTGCTTCCCGCCCGCCGTCGGCATCGGCTCATCGTGGGATCCCGAGATCATCGAGCGGGTGGGCGCCGCGATCGGCATCGAGGCCGCGATCGAGGACGTCGCGGTCGTGCTCGGACCCGGCATCAACATCAAGCGCTCACCGCTGTGCGGCCGCAACTTCGAGTACTTCTCGGAAGACCCGATCGTGTCGGGCGTGCTCGGAGCCGCGTCCGTCCGCGGCATCCAGTCGAAGGGCGTCGGCACCTCGCTCAAGCACTTCGCTGCGAACAACCAGGAGTTCGACCGCATGCGCGCGAGCTCCGACGTGGATCCGCGTCCGCTGCGGGAGATCTACCTGCGCGGATTCGAGCGTGTCGTGAAGGACGCTGCGCCGTGGACGGTCATGTGCTCGTACAACAAGCTCAACGGTGTCTGGACCTCCGAGGACCCCTGGCTGCTCACCAGCGTGCTCCGCGACGACTGGGGCTTCGACGGCCTCGTCGTCTCGGACTGGGGAGCCGTGAACGACCGCGTCGCCGGCGTCGCCGCAGGACTCGACCTGGAGATGCCCTCGTCCGGTGGGAGGACGGATGCGCAGCTCGTCGCAGCCGTGCGCGCCGGCGAACTCGCCGAGAGCGTGCTCGACACCGCAGCCGGTCGCGCGATCGACCTCGTGCGCAAGGCCGCCCGGCGTCCTGCCGTGTCCGGCCCGCTCGACGTCGACGCGCACCACGCGCTGGCCAGGGAGGCCGCTGGTCGGTCCATCGTGCTGCTGAAGAACGACGGTGCGCTGCTGCCGCTCGCCGACGACCAGAAGGTCGCCGTGATCGGCGCGTTCGCCACCGAGCCGCGGTTCCAGGGAGCGGGCTCTTCGCTGATCAACCCCACGCGCATCGACGAGGCCCTCGACGGACTGCGCGCCGTCGGCGGCGACCACGTCACCTACGCTGCGGGCTTCGCGGTCGAAGGTGGTGCCATCGCCGCGTCCGGACGCTCTGCAGACGACCTGCGGGCGGAAGCCGTCGACATCGCGAAGGCGGCTTACGTGGCCGTGCTCTTCCTCGGGCTCCCGGCCGCGGAGGAGTCGGAGGGCTTCGACCGCGACCACATCGATCTGCCCGCCGAGCAGCTTGCGGTGCTCGACGCCGTGCTCGCGGTGAACCCTCGTGTCGTGGTGGTGCTGTCGAACGGCGGCGTGGTCGCGCTCCCCTTCGCCGACCGTGTACCCGCGATCGTCGAGAGCTGGCTGCTCGGTCAGGCGGGCGGCAGCGCTGTGGCTGACGTGCTCTACGGGGCGGTGAACCCCTCGGGCAAGCTCACCGAGACCGTGCCGGTGCGGCTCGAGGACAACCCCTCGTTCGGCAACTTCCCCGGAGAGTTCGGACATGTCCGCTACGGCGAGGGCCTGCTGGTGGGCTACCGCTGGTACGACGCGAAGGGTCTCGACGTGACCTTCCCCTTCGGCCACGGACTCTCGTACACGACGTTCGAGTACGCACCTGCGACGGCCGAGGTCGGAGCGGACGGCGACATCGTCGTGCGCGTCGACGTCACGAACTCCGGAGACCGCGACGGCCGCGAGGTGGTGCAGGTGTACGTGGCTCCGGCGACATCGAGCGTGCAGCGCGCACCCCGCGAGCTCAAGGCCTTCTCCTCCGTCGCGCTCGCCGCAGGGGAGACCCGCACGGTCGAGCTGGTCGTGCGGCGCGAGGACCTCGCCTACTGGGATGTCCGCGCCGACCGCTGGGTGGTGGAGGGCGGCGAGTACATCGTCGACGTCGCCGCCTCCAGCCGCGACATCCGCTCCACCGCGACCGTCGACATCGCCGGAGACACGGTGCGCCAGGAGCTGACCATGAACTCCTCGGTCGGCGACCTGATGTCGCACCCCGTCGCGGGCCCGATCGTGCAGCAGGCTCTCGGTGGTCTTCTGGGCGGGTCCGGCGGCGATGCGGCAGCGGCGTCGATGATGCCGAACGACGAGGCGATGCAGAAGATGATGGCGTCGTTCCCGATCGGTCGCCTGGCCGGTTTTCCGGGCCTTCCCGTCGACTTCGAGCAGATCGAGCAGCTCATCGCCGCAGCGAACGCGGGGGACTCAGCCGCCCGCTCACCCGTCGGTGCCAACCGGAGTCTGCATTCGGCCAGGCCGTCACGACCGCATGCGCACCGTCCGCGTGTGGGCGCCGTGCCCGAGTTCCTCGGCGGACGCGCCTGGCAGATCGAGCTCAGCGGTCGCGCCGACCGGGACCACGACGTCGACGTGCAGTCGGTCGCCGTCGACGCGCCACGAGATCGACGCGACTCCGTAGGGAGTGCGCTGCGTCGATGAGGCATGCGTGAGCCCACCGCCAGGGCGCGGGGCGAAGCGGATGCGGCGGTAGCCCGGTTCCGCGGCGGCGAGCCCTGCGACGCTGCGGTGCAGCCAATCGGCGACGGCGCCCAGCGCGTAGTGGTTGAACGATGTCATGGTGCCGGGGTTCACCGTGCCGTCGGGGAGCATCGCATCCCAGCGCTCCCAGACCGTGGTCGCTCCCTGCGCGACCTGATACAGCCACGACGGGCAGCCCTGCTCGAGCAGCAGGCCGTACGCGGCGTCCGCATGGCCGGTCATGGTCAGCGCGTCGCAGACCAGCGGTGTGCCGACGAAGCCCGTCGCGATGCGGTTGCCTGCCTCTCGCACCAGCTCGGCGAGACGCGCCCCTGCCGCTGCGCGCTGCGTGTCGTCGTCGAGCAACGCGAACACGATGGCGAGGGCGTACGCGGTCTGAGCGTCCGAGGTCATCGTGCCGTCGGCTCGCACGTAGGCCGCGCGGAAGGCGGCGGCGACCTCGGTGGCGAGAGTCGCATAGCGCGCAGCCTCTGCGGGGAGCCCGAGCACCCCGGCCATTTCCGCGAGCGCCCTGGTCGATCGGGCGAAGTAGGCCGTGGCCACGAGGTACCGATCCGTGCGGCCGGCTCCGGGATCCTGCGGGGGAGCGGCGGGATCGAGCCAGTCGCCGAGCTGGAACCCCTCGTCCCACAGTCGGTCGGGTCCGGCCAGCGAATCGACCTTGTCGACCCAGCGGCGTGCGCTCTCGAACTGCGTCGCCAGCACGCCGGTGTCGCCGAAGCGCTCGTACAGGGTCCAGGGCAGCAGCGTGGCGACGTCTCCCCAGGCGGCACCAGCCCTGGCCGGAGACCAGACCTTGTGCGACGGGATCACCGGCACGAACCAGGGCACCGTGCCGTCGGGCAGCTGATCGGCCTCGACGTCTCTGAGCCACCCGGACAGCATCCCCGAGACGTCGAAGAGTGTCGACGCGGTCGGGCCGAACACCTGCACGTCGCCCGTCCAGCCCACGCGTTCGTCGCGCTGCGGACAGTCGGTGGGGATGTCGACGAAGTTCCCCCGCATGCCCCAGACCACGTTGCGGTGCAGCTGCTCGACCAGCGGATCGGAGCACGTGAACCATCCGGTGCGCTCGAGGTCGGTGTGGAGCACACGGGCGACGAGTGCGCCGGCCGCGGCATCCGCGTCGAGGTCGCCCGGCCACCCCGAGACCTCTACGTAGCGGAAGCCGTGGAAGGTGAACCGAGGCTCCCATTCTTCGCCGCCCTGATGTCCGGCCAGCGTGTAGGCGTCGCTCGAACGGGCGCTGCGCAGCGGACGCGTGTAGATCTCGCCCTCCTGCAGAACCTCCGCGGTGCGCAGCGTCACGGTGGCACCGCGGGAACCCGCGACGCGGATGCGGACCCTGCCGACGAGGTTCTGCCCGAAATCGAGGATGCGTGCGCCGCTCGGTGAGGTGAGCACGGCGATCGGGGCGACCTCCTCCGTCACCCGCACGGGCGGGCCGGTCGGGGCGACCAGGGTTCGCGGGTCGCGTTCGCGCACGGCGACAGGGAACCAGCCGGTGTCGTCGAACGGCGCGGTCGTCCACCCGGTGTGCTCGTGCCGTGCGTCGTAGTCCTCGCCGTCGTAGATGCCGGAACGGAGGATGGGGGAGAGTGATGCCCTCCAGGATTCGTCGGTCGCGATCGTCTCGCGCCGTCCGTCCACGTAGTCGAGCTCCAGCTGGCCGAGGAAGGACAGGTCGCTGCCGAAGACGTTGCGATGACCGCCGCGCCAGCCCAGACGACCGCGGTACCAGCCGTCGCCGAGCCAGGCGCCGAGCGCGTTCTCGCCGTCGAGGAGCAGTGCGGTCACGTCGTAGGTGTAGTACCGCAGGCGTTCGCGGTAGGTCGTCCATCCGGGTGAGAGCGTGTCGGAGCCGACGCGGACCCCGTTGATCTCCGCCTCGTACAAGCCGTGCGCCGTGGCGTAGAGCCGGGCGCTGGCGATCTCGCCCTCGACGCGGAAGCCGCGTCGAACCAGGGTCGCGCGGCGGGCATCGCTCTCCGGATCCTCGTCGAGGTCGACCCCCACCGGTCGCGCCGACCAGTCGTCTGCCCGGAGAAGGCCGGCCTCGAGCCAGGTCTCCGGGCTGTCGGCGGACCAGCTGCCGTCGCCGCCCCGCACTGCCACGCGCACGCCGACGCGCTCGCGCGAGTCGAGGGCGTCGAAGGGCCAGGGCACCAGGACCTGTCTTTCGGACGTCACCTCGATGCGCTCCTCGTCCCGGCCCTGGCTGCTGCCGCGCACCACCGTGACGGCATAGGACTGCTGTCGCCAGTCAGCGGGGGCGTCTGCGATGGTCCAGCTCAGACGCGGGCGGCTCTCGCCGATGCCGAGCGGCTCCCGGTGGTGTTCGATGCGTGGCGCGGAGACGGTGGTCATGTGCTTCTTCCTGCCCCTGCGGCTCGTCGGGTGTCGATGCTCTGTCGCGGGGTTCACTCGGACGGCGCCGGGGTGCGCTTGGCGCTGGCGCCCCGCATGATCCGGGCGACAGCCGTGATGAGGAACAGCTGTCCCGTGATCCCCTCGGCGATCGCGACCGCCTGCCCGCCGGTTCCGACCGGGACGATGTTGCCGTAGCCCGTCGTCGTCAGGGCTGTGAACGAGAAGAACAGCTGGTTTCCGAGGGAGTCGGCGGTCGCGTCACCGAACAGCGGAGTGGGAGACAGCTGCGACATCAGGTTGTACACGAACGCGAAGAACATCCCGACGAGGATGTATGCCGTGACCGCAGCCAGGAGCGCTTCGAAGTCGAGCCCGCGACGGGTGACCTGGTGGGCGATGATGACCCACGGCGCCACGAGGAGCGCGAGCATCGAGGCGGCGGAGAGCGGGATGGCCAAGAGCGGGCCGTCGAGCCCGAGGGCGCCGGCGATGACCGCGGCGAGACCGGCAGCGGAGAGCACCACCCACGACACACGTTGCGCCAGCCGCGTCGCTCCGGTGACGTAGAAGACCACGGCGACGGTCGCCAGCATCGGCAGGAAGGCCCACGGGCTCGGGTCGGTGCTCGGCTGCGTCGCGCACAGTCCATAGGAGACGACGAGGAGCACGAGCACGACCCCGTACCCTGCTGCGCGTCGGGTCCACAGGCCGCTGGAAGGCGAGGAGTCGGTCCCTTGCGCGGTCAGCTTCTCGGTCATGGCGTCCCTCCGGATCAGCGGCTGGCGATGTCCGTGATCTGCGGTCAGTATCCCAGGCGGGTGACGACGAGGAGGAACGACCGGCCGGGCGCGGTTCGTGTCCGCTCGCCGGACCCGTTATGATGGCTAGGTGCATCCGCGCTTTCCGGCCGGATGCCTGGAGACGTCGCATAGTCCGGCCGAGTGCACCACCCTGCTAAGGTGGAGTCCCCTCACGGGGACCAGGGGTTCAAATCCCCTCGTCTCCGCAGAAGAACCCCCGCTCCGGCGGGGGTTTTCTCGTTCCCGGCCCCTGGGCTCCCGTGTCGGGGCAGACTCGAATCATGCTTCGCGACATCACCACGATCGTCTTCGACGTGCTGGGCACCCTGGTCGATGAGCCCGGAGGGCTTCGCGCTGCCATCGAGGAGGCGGGTGGCTCTCCCCGCGATTCCGATGGACTCCTCGCCGTCTGGCAACGTCATATCGACGGGGAGCAGCGCCGGATCGCATGGGGTGAGCGCGACTACGTCGACTCCGGGATCCTGGATCGCGAGGCGGCGACACTGGTGGCGCAGACCGCGGGGATCACGGATGCCGCCACCGTCGATCGCCTCGCGACCGCGGCGAAGCGTCTTCCCGCCTGGCCGGATTCGCGCGAGGGCATCGAGCGTCTCGCCGCCCGCTTCCGTGTGCTCGGGCTGTCGAACGCGAACCCGGAGTCGCTGCACGCGCTCGGGGAGCACGCCGGACTGCCGTGGCACGGAGCGCTATCGGCGGACGCCGTCGAGGCTTACAAGCCCTCCCCGCGGGTCTACCGGCTCGCGGTGGAGGAGGCGGGCGGCGACCCGACGCGCGTGCTCATGGTCGCCGCACACGCCTGGGATCTCCGAGGCGCCGGAGCCGCGGGGATGAGGACCGCGTAGGTACCGCGTCCGGCAGGTGATCCGCCCGAGGACACCGACGCCTTCGACGGGCGCTTCCCCAGCCTGGCCGAGCTGGCGGAGGCGTTGGGCTGATGCATCGGGATCGTGTCGTGTCTGTGTCCGACCCGACGTTCGGCTCGGCCCTCGGGTAGCGTCGTCCGCATGTCTTCCGCCACGACGCAGACCCACAAACGCGAAGCCTTCGGCTCGCGGAACGTGTTCATCCTCTCCGCGATCGGCTCAGCGGTCGGCCTCGGGAACATCTGGCGGTTCCCCTACGTCGCCTACGAGGGCGGCGGCGGGGCATTCCTCATCCCGTACCTGTGCGCGCTGCTGACCGCCGGCATCCCGCTGCTGTTCTTCGACTACGCGATCGGTCATCGATACCGCGGATCGGCGCCTCTCGCCTTCCGTCGTCTGCACCGTGCTGCCGAGCCCCTCGGATGGTGGCAGGTGCTCATCTGCGTAGTCATCGCCGTCTACTACGCGGTGATCATCGCGTGGGCGGCGATGTACACCTGGTTCTCGGCCCAGCTCACGTGGGGCGCGGGCAACGAGAACGACTTCTTCTTCATCGACTTCCTGCGCTCGGCGGACGTGGCCGAAGTCGGCGTCTCGACCGACTTCGTCCCGCAGGTCGGCATCCCCCTCGTGGTCGTGTGGCTCGTCGTCATCGTGATCATGGCGCTGGGTGTGAAGCGCGGCATCGGAAGGGCGAACATGATCCTGATGCCGTTGCTCACGGTCATGTTCGCGATCCTCGTGGTGCAGTCGCTGTTCCTCCCCGGTGCGATGGACGGCCTCAACGCCTTCTTCACCCCGAACTGGGAGGCACTCGCCGACCCGGGCGTCTGGGCCTCCGCGTACGGCCACATCTTCTTCTCGCTGTCGGTCGCGTTCGGCATCATGGTGACCTACTCCTCGTATCTCAAGCGCAAGACCGACCTGACCGGTTCGGGACTCGTCGTGGCCTTCGCGAACTCGGGCTTCGAGATCCTCGCCGGTATCGGTGTCTTCGCGGCCCTCGGCTTCATGGCGCAGGCGCAGGGGACCGAGGTGGCGGGAGTCGCCTCTTCCGGCATCGGATTGGCGTTCATCGCGTTCCCGACGATCGTGTCGCAGGCGACGGGCGGATCGATCATCGGCGTCCTCTTCTTCGGGGCCCTGGTGTTCGCCGGAGTCACCTCGCTCATCTCCATCCTCGAGGTGATCGTCGCCGCGCTGCAGGACAAGCTGGGCTGGGCGCGTGTGCGCACGACCCTGACCGTGGCGATCCCGCTCGCTATCGTCTCGATGGCGCTGTTCTCGACGACGACGGCGCTCTCCGTCCTCGATACGGTCGATGCCTTCGTGAACTCCTTCGGCATCATGGCGGTCGCCCTGGTGGCCGTGATCATCGTGGCCTGGTTGCTGCACAAGCTGCCGGTGCTGGTCGAGCACCTCAATCGTCGATCGAGCTTCCGGGTGGGCGCGATCTGGAAGCTGCTCGTCGGCGTGCTGGCACCCGTCGTGCTCGGGTACCTCTTCATCAGCGAGCTCATCGCGAAGACGTCCGAGCCCTACAGCGGCTACCCCGCCTGGTTCCTCGCCGTCTTCGGATGGGGCATGGTGATCGCCCTCGTGGTGCTGGCCCTGGTCCTGTCGGCGCTGCCGTGGAGCGGCCGTTCCCACGCGAAGGACGATCCCGAGTACGACGAGTTCCTCGTCGAAGAGGAGTACGAGCCGGATGCGGAGACGTCCGCGATCCCGGCCGTCGGCACCACGACGAAGGGAGCGAGCGCATGACTCCGATCGCTGTCGTCATGATGATCATCGCCATGGTCACGGTATGGGGCGGGCTGGTCGCCGGGATCGTGAACCTGGCCCGTCATCCCGAGGAGTCGGAGACGGAGCCGGCACCTCCCGTCGAGCTCTGACCGGGCGTCTACGGAGAACCGATCGCATCCGACCGGAGAAGTCGGGTCGGCGTATGAGATGCGCAGCGACGATGGTGGGGAAAGGAGGACCTCATGATCGGCACGCTGAACGCCCTGGTCGACCTCGTCGACACCTACGGTGTCGCGGGAGAGATCGACATCGACGCGTTCGCCCGTGAGAACGGCACGACGGAGTACCACCTGCGTCGGATGTTCTCGGCGCTGGCGGGGATGCCGCTCTCGGAGTACGTGCGTCGTCGCCGGATGACGCACGCGGGAGCGGAACTCGCAGCCGGCGCCCCGAGCCTGCTCGACGTGGCCGTGCGCCACGGATACGGCTCGGTCGAGGCGTTCGCTCGCGCCTTCCGCGCGGTGCACGGCATCGGACCGGCCGATGCGCGCCGTGACGGGGGTCCTCTCCGTACACAACCCTCGCTCCGGTTCCGCCTGAGCGTGGAAGGGAGCATCCCCATGCACGTCACCATCAACCACCGGCCCGCGCTCGTGCTCGTCGGTCACGCCGTCGAGGTTCCGTTGATCCACGAAGGCGCCAATCCGCACATCCAGGCGCACATCGCGGCCATCCCGCCCGAGGAGCATGCGCGGCTCAAGACCCTCGGCGATGCCGAGCCCTCGGGGATCCTGGCCGTCACGGCAGACGTCGATCCCGATGCCCCGGAAGGCTCGCTGCTGAGGTATCTGCACGGCGTCGCGGTGCACAGCACGACATCGGTTCCGGAAGACCTCGACGTGCTTCCGGTCGACGAGGGATCGTGGGCGGTCTTCGCCGCCAGTGGTCCCTTCCCCGCCGCTCTGCAGACGCTGTGGGCGGCCACGGCGACGGAGTGGTTCCCGTCGAACCCGTGGAGGCTGCGCCCCGGCCCGTCGGTCGTGCGCTACCTGGAGTTCAGCGGTGACTCCGCGTCGTGCGAGCTCTGGCTTCCGGTCGAACCGGCCTGAGGCCGGCGGGGTGGGCGCGCGTGCGCACCCACCCCGTGTCCGTGGCCCGTGCGACACTGAGCGCACGATCCAGGGAGGCACGTGATGGCGGCCATCGATCCGAAGAAGACACTCGACGCGTACCGGGCGAAGCGGGGCGAGTTCCGCGTCGTCGAGGTGCCGCCCCTGCAGTACCTGACGATCGACGGGGCAGGAGACCCGAACACCGCGCCCGCCTATCGGGACGCCGTGTCGGCGCTGTTCCCCCTGGCATACGCGCTGAAGTTCGCGAGTCGGAACGACCTCGGCATCGACACCGTCGTCATGCCGCTCGAGGGACTCTGGCATGCGCCCGACATGGAGTCGTTCACCTCCCGCCGTGACAAGTCGGCCTGGATGTGGACGATGATGATCATGGTCGGCGATCACATCACCCCCGCGATGTTCGCGGCAGCCGTCGAGTCGGTGTCGCAGAAGGCCGTGAAGAAGAGGGAGCCGATCCCTGCGCTCGACTCCGTGCGGCTGCAGACCCTCGACGAGGGTAGCTGCGTACAGACACTCCACGTCGGACCGTTCGACGACGAAGGACCGGTGCTCGAAGAGCTGCATCACCACTTCATCCCCGACAACGGGCTCCAGATGCGGGGGCTCCATCACGAGATCTACCTGAGCGACCTGCGCCGTGCCGATCCGGCGAAGCTGCGCACCATCCTCCGGCAGCCGGTCATGCCGCACGCCTGAGCGACAGGGCGGGAGCGACAGGCGAGGCGAAATCAAGCCCCTCGGCGGGGTTCCCCACGACGGTTACGCTTCAACGATGAGCACGGTCAAGAATGCGGCACGCGTCGCCAAGAGGTCGTCGACGTTCCGACGGATCGCCCGTGTCGGCTTCGTCGTCCTCGGTCTCATCCACGTCATCATCGGCTCGGTGGCGATCTCCATCGCGGCCGGCGCCTCCGGTGACGCCGACCAGGACGGCGCCATGGAGCAGATCCGCCAGAGCCCGATCGGAGGGCTGCTGCTCGTGCTCGTGGCCGCCGGGCTGATCGCGCTCGCCGTGTGGCAGATCGCCGGTGCCTTCCTCGCCGCCGATCCGGCCGAGACGAAGAAGTGGGGTCAGCGCGTCAAGCTGTTCGGCATCGCCGCCGCCTACCTCGTCGTCGGGGGCATGGCCCTGATCTACGCCGTGGGTGGCGATGCCGACTCCGAGACGGCGTCGAAGACCCTGAGCGCGGTGCTGCTCTCGGCGCCGGGCGGCGTGGCCCTGTTGGTCGTCGTAGGGCTCTCGGTCGTCGGGGTCGGGGTCGGGTTCATCGTCGGCGGCTTCACCCGCGGCTTCGAGAAGCTGCTCGACCTGCCATCGGGAGTCGCCCGCAGGGGCATCGTGACGCTGGGGGTGATCGGCTACTTCGGCAAGGGCACCGCCGTCGCCGTGACCGGGGTGCTCTTCGTCGTCGCCGCCGTCACGCAGGACCCGGAGAAGGGCGCGGGGCTCGATGCCGCCCTGCACAGTCTGCTCGATCTGCCCCTCGGCGGACTCGTCCTGGGTGCTGTCGGCGCGGGGTTCGCCGTCTACGGCGTCTTCTGCATCGCCAGGGCCCGCTACGCCAGGATGTGAGTTCGAGCGTTCACGCCGCGTTCACGCGGTGGCGGGCTTCTCGCTCCACACCAGCAGGAAAGCGCCGAGAGCGATCATCAGCCCGCCACCGGTCGCCCCCATCGCCTCAATACGTCGGGGCGAGCGGCCGAACCAGTCACGGGCGGCGCTCGCCAGGAGCACCCATACGGCGTCGCAGCTCACGCCGATCACCACGACGATCACCCCGAGCAGGAACAGCTGCGCCGGCACCGATCCGGCATGCAGATCGACGAACTGCGGGAGGATCGCGAGGAAGAACGCGATGGACTTCGGGTTCGTGACGCCGACGACGAAGCCCTCGGTGAGAAGCCGCCAGCCCGAGCGCTTCGCCGGCGCCGTGGCCATGGCTCTCGCCGTGTCCTTCCGGTGGCGGATCGCCTGGATGCCCAGGAAGATCAGGTAGCCGGCGCCGAGCACCTTGACGATCGTGAACAGCACGACCGACTGCGCGATCACGGTGCCGACGCCGAGAGCCACCGCGACGACGAGCACGATCGATCCGACCGCCGTGCCCAGGATGCTGAGGAATCCGCCCATCCGACCGAGCGCCATGGCTCGGCCGATCGTGAAGAGCACGGTCGGCCCGGGGATGACGACCATGATGAACGCCGCGACGACGAAGGTGAACAGCGTGTCCTGGGCGATCATGGGACGAGCTTAGAGGCGCGGACGCCGGGCGGTCGAGGTCCGCGACCACCCGGCGTCGCTCGAATCGGGGGACGGATCAGGCCGTACCCCAGAAGCGATCCTCCGCTTCCTGGTCCTCGCTCATCAGCCAGACCTCGACGATGCGGCCGTCGGCGACACGGAACACGTCGACGCCGTGCTGATCGAGAACGTGCTGATCGAGGTCATCGTGCCCCACGCGCTGCGCGCGGAATCGCACGGTGGCGGATACCAGGGCACCGCTCTCGGTCGCCGACTCCGTCTCGAGGGCGAACGTGCCCCCGCTCAGCTGCATGAACCGTCCCAGGTGCGCGATGATCGCGTCGGGGCCGACGTGATCTCCTGACAGCTGGTTCGCTCCGGGCTGGTGCCAGACGGCATCCGGATGGAAGGTCGCCGCCAGCGCCTCCATGTCTCCGGCGGCCATGGCCGCACCGTACTGTCCTACGACGTCGATCGCCGACATGATGCTCCTTCTCGATGGGTCGGTACTGTGGAGCATCCAGCGTCTCGGCAGGGGCGCGGTTACTTCAACGTCACCGGAAGGGGCAGCGGATGTCGAACACGTGGACGGTGTTCTCGGCCAGCTGCCCGTCGCGCGCATCACTCGCGCGCATCGCGAACAAATGGACCGCGATGACCGTCGTCCTCCTGCACGAGCAGCCTCTGCGCTTCGGCGAATTGCACACCAGGATGGACGGAATCACGAAGAAGGTGCTCGTCGACACGCTCCGCGCCCTGGAACGCGACGGCATGCTGGAGCGCGGCGTCGGAGACGACGGCCACTCCCGCTATCTGCTGACGACGCTGGGTCGTACCCTGCATGAGCCCCTCCAGGCGCTGCAGGTCTGGGCGGAGTCGCATGTCGAGGACGTACGTGACGCGCAGGACCGCTACGACGCGGCCGCCGACGCGAAGACACTCGGCGGCCCCTGACCCGTCGCGCCCACCCCCGGTCCGCAGGTGGGAACATGGAGGGATGAGCACTTCTCCCGGTCTCGACGTGATCGCCCCCCTCAACGACGCCGAGGTGCGGCGCATTCGCGGCGACTTCCCGATCCTGGGGGCACAGGTGCACGGGCGTCCGCTGGTGTATCTGGACTCCGGGGCGACGTCACAGCGACCGGTGGCTGTGCTCGACGCCGAGCGCGACTTCGCCACCTCGATGAACTCGGCCGTGCATCGCGGTGCGCACACGCTCGCTGCCGAGGCGACCGAGCTGTTCGAGGACGCCCGCACGGCCGTCGCCCGATTCGTCGGCGCGGACGACGACGAGATCGTCTGGACCTCCAACGCCACCGAGGCGATCAACCTCGTCGCGTACTCCGTCTCGAACGCGTCGCTCGGGCGTGGCGGTGCGGCTGCGGAGCGCCTGCGGCTCCGAGAGGGCGACGAGATCGTCACCACCGAGATGGAGCACCACGCGAACCTCATTCCGTGGCAGGAGCTCGCGGCCCGCACCGGCGCCACGCTCAAGGTGATCCCCCTCGACGACGACGGTGCCCTGCGGCTCGACGCCGCGGCCGAGCTGATCACGGCACGCACCAAGCTCGTCGCCTTCACGCACGTCTCCAACGTTCTGGGAGTCATCAATCCCGTGGAGCAGCTGGTCGCGCTCGCCCGTGAGGTCGGGGCGCTGACGCTGCTCGACGCCTGCCAGTCGGCACCGCATCTGCCCCTCGATGTGCGCGCCCTCGACGTCGACTTCGCCGTGCTGTCCGGACACAAGATGCTCGGGCCCACCGGGATCGGTGCCCTCTACGGCCGCCGCGAGGTGCTGGCAGCGATGCCGCCCTTCCTGACGGGCGGCTCGATGATCACGACGGTCACCACGACCGAAGCCGAGTACCTTCCGCCGCCGCAGCGTTTCGAGGCGGGCACGCAGCGGGTGTCGCAGGCGATCGCGCTCGCCGCAGCGGTCGGCTACCTGACCGAGGTCGGGATGCCGCGTATCGCCGCGCATGAGGCGGCCTTCGGTCGACGACTCGTCGACGGTCTGAGCGCGATCGACGGGGTGCGCGTGCTCGGCGCCGGTATCGACCTGCCCCGCGTGGGACTGGCGAGCTTCGACGTCCAGGGCATCCACTCCCACGACGTGGGGCAGTTCCTCGACGATCTCGGCATCGCGGTGCGCGTCGGCCATCACTGCGCACAGCCGCTGCACCGCCGGCTCGGCGTGACCTCGTCCACCAGGGCGAGCACCTATCTCTACACGACCGATGCCGAGGTGGATGCCGTGATCGAGGGCGTCGCCGGAGCCATCGACTTCTTCCGGAGGGGCGCATGAGCGACCTGCAGAACCTGTATCAGGAGCTGATCCTCGACCACTCGCGCACCCCGCACGGGTATGGGCTGCGGGAGGAGATCCCGGCGCAGTCGCACCAGCTGAACCCGACCTGCGGCGATGAGATCACCCTCCAGGTGCACCGCGGAGCCGACGGCGGCATCGAGGCTATCGCCTGGGAGGGACACGGCTGCGCGATCTCGCAGGCATCCGCCTCGCTGCTGGCAGAGCTCGCCGAGGGGCTCAGCGTCGAAGACCTCGAGGTGCGCATCGCCGCATTCCGCGAGGCGATGCGCTCCCGCGGCAAGATCGAACCCGATGAGGAGCTGCTCGGAGATGCCGCAGCTCTCGGTGGGGTGTCGAAGTACGTCGCACGCGTCAAGTGCGCCATGCTCGCCTGGGTCGCAGCGGAAGACGCGCTCACCCGCAGCTGAGGTGCAGGATGGACGCATGTCCGTGCAGCTGATGCCTCTGCCCGCCGAACGCTTCGGCGAATGGCGGTCCGCCGCGCGGAAGCGTCTCATCGACGGCAACAGGGCGTCGGACCGGCGCCCCGGCGTCGACGCGGTCGCCCACGCCGATCAGCTCTTCGGCGAGGTGTTCCCGGACTCCGCCGCGACCGCGACCGCGCGGGTCATGCGCGTGGTCATGGACGCGGAAGGGGAGGTCGGGACGCTCCTGCTGATTCTGCGGGACGACAAGCTCTTCCTCCTCGACCTCGTCGTCGACGAGCCGTTCACCGACGCGCACAGCGACGATCTGCTCGCAGCGATCCTGCGGGTCGCGCGAGAAGAGGGCGCCACGCAGGTCGGCATGCAGCTGTTCCCGCAGGACTCGACCGGTCGGGCGTTCGCGAGCGGGAGAGGCTTCGAGGTGGCCTCCATCCAGATGGTGCTCGAGCCGCTCCCTGCGCGCGACGTCGCTTCCCACGTCGACGTGTCGCCGATGACCCCGGAGCGCTTCCCGACGTTCGCCGCCGCATCGGAGGAGGGGTTCGCGAACGACCTCGTCGAGTCCGGTCGCTACACCCCGGAGGAGGCGCTCGCCGAGTCGCATCGTCAGATGATCGCCGAGCTTCCCGACGGACTCGACACCGCGGGGCAGGAGCTCTTCACGGCCTCCGTCGACGGGACGGAGGTCGGCATCCTGTGGGTCGGCGTGCGTCAGCGCGAAGGTCGTCCTCATGTGTTCGTCCTGGACATCGAGGTGGCCGCCGAGCACCGGCGCAGAGGGTACGGGCGCGAACTGATGCATGCCGTCGAGCGGGAGGCGCGCCGGCTCGGTGCGGACTCGATCGGTCTGCACGTCTTCGGCTTCAACACGGGAGCGATCGACCTGTACGAGCAGCTGGGCTACCGCCGCACCGAGGAGAGCCTGCTCCGTGACGTCTGAGCCGTCGTAGGAGGACTCGACGGGAATAGCCTCGAGCGCCCGGCGTTGGTCCCGACATGACAACTCTCGGAATCATCGGTGCAGGACACATCGGCAGCCAGGTCGCACGCGTGGCGATCGCGAACGGGTACGACGTGGTGATCGCGAACTCGCGGGGACCGGAGACCCTCGCCGACCTCGTCGCCGAGCTCGGCCCGAACGCTCGCGCCGCCACTGCGGAGGACGCCGCCGCCGCTGCGGACGTCGCGGTCGTCACGGTGCCGCTCCGCGCGATCGACGACCTGCCTGCAGAGCAGCTCGCCGGCAAGATCGTGCTCGACACGAACAACTACTACTTCGAGCGGGACGGGCACATCGAAGCCCTCGACAAGGGGGAGACGACGACGTCGGAGCTGGTGCAGCGCGCGCTCCCGAACTCCAAGATCGCGAAGGCCTTCAACCACATCTTCGCCTCGGAGATCACGTCGGACGGCACTCCTGCCGGCACGCCGAACCGGCGGGCGTTGGCGACTGCCGGTGATGATGCGGAGGCTGTCGCCTTCGTGACCCGCTTCTACGACGAGGCAGGGTTCGACACCGTCAACGTGGGACCGCTCAGCGAGTCGTGGCGGGTCGAGCGTGACCGTCCGGCGTATGTGGTCCGACAGAACGCGGAAGAGCTGACGGAGAACCTCGCACGCGCGAACCGTCTGCCCTGACCATCGATGCGGGCGGGGGGACGCATCCTCTCGCCCGGTCGTCGGGGTCCATCGGCGCGGAGCCTTGGGATACCAAAAGTTGAGGAACACCGGCAGGGGTGCGACAATGCCCAGATGGCGGGGGCTATAGCAGCAGGCGGGGAACTCGAGTCGGTGCGGGTCACCCGCATCCTTCGTGACGACATCATCCTCGGACACCGGAAGCCGGGTGCGCGACTCGTCGAGCGGGACATCGCCGCGGAGTTGAACGTGTCCCGCCTTCCGGTCCGCGAAGCCATCCGCACGCTCGTCGCCGAGGGGATCGTGGTCGCGCGTCCTCGTACCTGGGCTGTCGTGAGGGAGTTCACGCACCGCGACATCCAGGACTTCGCAGAGGTGCGCGAGGCCATCGAGACGCTGATCTTCGTCTTCGCGGCGGAGCGGCACGACGAGGCGGGTATCGCCCGCATCCGTGCCGCGTACGAGCGCGAGCTCGCGGCCGCACGTGCCGAGGATTCCGAGGCGGCGAGGATCGCGGCGGCGGAGTTCCATGAGGTCGCCGTCGAACTCGCCGCGAACGAGATGCTCGGAGAGCTGATCGCCGTCTTCCTCACCCGTCTGCGCTGGCTGTTCGGTCAGCACGACGACCTGCTCGCCATGGCGGACGAGCACAGGATCATCCTTGAGGCGATGACGGCGCGGGATACGGAAGCGCTGCGTCGGATCGTGCCGGCGCACCTCGCCAGCGGCCAGTCCGCGGCGGAGCGGCGGCTTGCGGCGCGCAGCGACCTGACGGTCTGAGCCTCGCGGGTCCGCGCCCCCCCGAGGTGAGGTCCTGCGGAGGCGCCTCCGGTTGTATATTGGGGCGATCGGAGTCGGTCCGGAACTGGTGCGCTGTCCTGGGGAGCGAGATGCGAGGTCTTGCTGTCGCGGTCGGATGCCTCTTGCTTGTCGGTGGGATCACAGTCGTCGCCATCGCCGATCAGGAGCGTCTGGAATCGATCGCCGCGGTCAAAGCGGAGATCGTGCGGATCGAACGCGCGCTGGAGATGACGAGGAGCGACAACCGGGAGCTCGCCGCGCAGCTGACCGCGCTGCGTTCTCAGCTCGCCGAGCAGGACGCGCAGATCGCGGACACGACGGGCTTCCTCCCGTGATGCGTCGCGCCGTGGCCGTCGCGCTCGCGGCCTCCGTGCTCCTCGTCTCGGGGATGATCGGCAGATCCCAGGGCCTCGAGCAGGAGAGGGCGTCCGCCGTCGCTGAGCTGACCGCGCTCACCGAGCAGTACCACGATGCCGGACAGCGCACGGACTACCTCGACGGCGCGGTCGACCGCGCAGAGCAGGACACCGCGCAGCGCGCCGCCGTCCTCGCCCAGCGTCCCGCCTTCCTCGCGGAGGTGCAGGCGCTCACCGTCGCCCTCAAGGGTGCGGAGGGGCGGGTGGGCACCGCCGCGCACCGTGCTGCCGCGCTTTCGGCACAGCAGACGGTCGCCGCCGAGAAGGAGAACCCCGACACGGTCGCTGCGGCCACGGCGACCGTGCACGCGCTCACCGAGAAGGTCGGCACGGAGGTCGCCTCGTGGCAGGCGGCGCAGAGCTCGGGCCCCGGCGGGCCGGCGTGGTCGTCGAGCGGCCCTGACGGCTACGCGCGGGTGCGGGCGGCGCTCGACCTCGTCGGCGGTGGAGGCGTCGGGCTCTACGAATCGTCGTCCTGTGCGGGGGGAAACGCCCCGGCCTGCGCGAACAGCAACGGGTACATCAAGTACCGCGCCGACATCGCGAACTGGGGGGCCGGCCGGTTGAACTGGGCGATGGCGCACGAGCTCGCGCACATCTATCAGTTCCGTGTATGGGGCTCGCTCACGTCGTCCGGTGCCTACGGGTCGCTGTTCGGCGGCGACCCGGAGTTCCTCGCCAACTGCATGGCCGTGGTGCGCGGATATCCCGGATCGGTCGGCTGCAACGGCGATCAGCAGGCGTGGGCCTCGGGCATCTGGGTGGGCGTCGTCCGCTGAGGCGGTGCGCCTCAGCGGCGTCAGGACAGCGTCGTCAGCACAGCGGCGTCAGGATATCGGCGTCGTCGTGTCGATCGCTTCGCGCAGCGGCCGCCGCATCACACGCCAGTACGACGCCGGCGCGATACGGGTGAGCACATCGATGAGGCGCGCCTCGCGGCCGACCATGGTCCGTGCAGCCCGTCGTTCGGTCGCGCGGATGATCCGCGCCGCCGCGTCTGCGGGCTCGGTGTGGTACATCTCCGCCTGGGCGGCGGCGGCGCGGGCGGCGACCTCCGGGTCGATCGCCGCGGCATAGCGGCCGTGCAGGATGATCCCGGTGCGCACCCCTGCCGGGTACACGGCGCCGACGGTCACAGAGGTGCCCTCCAGCTCGTGCCGCAGTGCTTCCGAGAAGGCGCGGACGGCGAATTTGCTCACCGCGTAGGGGATCCGTCCGGCGGGGGCGGCGAGGGCGTAGACGCTCGCCAGATGGGTGATGTGGGCGGCAGGGGCGGCGCGGAGCGCGGGGAGGAGCGCTTTGGTGACGGACACGGTGCCCCAGAGATTCACGTCGGTGAGCCAGCGCATCTCCTCCATCGTCAGCTGGTCGATGTCGCCGAGCATGGAGGAGCCGGCGCACGTGATCAGCGCATTGATCCGCGGGTGCGACTCGGTGATGTCCGTGACGGCTGCGAAGACGGCGTCGTCGTCGCGGAGGTCGACGACGTGCGTGGTCACCCGTGCGTCGTGCAGCTCCTCGGCGATCCTCGCGAGAGCCGCGGTGTCGTGGTCGACCAGCGCGAGAGATGTTCCTCGGGCGGCGAGCCGGCGTGCGATCTCCGCGCCCATCCCGTTGGCGCCTCCGGTGATCACGGTGGTGCCCCCGGTGAGATCGAGGTGTTTCATGCGTCTCCTGCAGGGCGTGATCGGGGCGCGAGCCCGCGGATGTCGGATGGGTGGGACATGCTGATTCCGACCATTCTGGCCGACACCGGGCCGCATCGATACCGGTACGCTCAAGGAGAGGAGGTACCGGTGGGACGGACAGCGGATGCCATCGCCGAAGGCGTCGCGATCGCGACCGCTGCCGCGCGCCTGGCCGTCAAGAACCACATCCTCATCGGCACCATCGCCGAGGACGGCGTGTTCGACATGGACAAGTACATCGACGACGCGCGTGAGGCGCTCCGTGCCATGGCAGAGGAGTCTGAAGAAGCCGCGGCCACCGTCACCGCCCTGCGCGAGCGGGCGAGGGGCCGGCATTCCGACCCGGTGGGAACGCACGACTACCGCGATCGCGATGTGCGCAACCTCCGCCGTCGGGCCAAGCAGTCCACCGGCGTCGCTGTGCGTCTGCGCGAGATCATGCAGGACCGGGAGCAGCTCGCCGCCATCGTCGAGGAGGCGAGGAGCGCGGCCTGGGCCGACGTGCGCCACAATCTCGACCGTCGACTGCGTGTCGAGGGGATGCGCCCCGACCAGGATCCCGACTACAACCGCATGCGCGAGGCCCGGATGCAGGCCCTTCGACTCGTCGACCTGCAGGCGCTCTCCTCGGAGCAGAGAGCCAAGGCCAAGAGGCGGAAGAAGCAGCAGAAGGCCGCATCGGCCGACGACTGAGGCCTCGTTTCGCTTTCGCGTCGGGACTGTTGTAGGCTGTTCTACGGCCCGCTGAGCGGGCCGGGCGCCCGTAGCTCAATGGATAGAGCATCTGACTACGGATCAGAAGGTTAGGGGTTCGAGTCCCTTCGGGCGCACACTGTGTTGAGACAGTGAGAAACGGCTTCCACTTCGGTGGAGGCCGTTTCTGCGTTGTCGGGAACGAGCCGACTCATCGTTGAGGATGAGCCCCGCGTCGTCAGGTGAGCAGGCTCGTGATCGCCGGGTCGCGGTCGGCCACCTCGGCGGCGGTCGCGACGATCACGTCGCGGATCGCCGCGACGGCGACGGCCGGTGTCACATCCGCACGGTGGGCGAGGCTCACCGTGCGGGTCATCATGGGGTGCGTCAGCCGGACCGACCGCAGGGCGGGGCGATCGAGGAGCACCATCGCCGGCACCACCGCGACGCCGACACCGCGCTCGACGAAACGCAGTACCGCGTCCATCTCGGCGCCTTCGAGCACATGGGTGGGCCTGAGACCCTCGGCGCGGAACGCCGCATCGGTCGTGGCTCGAAGCTCGTAGGTCTCGTCGAGCGCGATCAGGGGGAGGGACGCGAGGTGGAGGAGCGTCATGGATGCCGAGCTCGATACGGGCGGCTCGGTCGCGGCCGAGACGACGACGAGTTCCTCGGTGAGCAGCGGCATCCTCGTGAGGCTGAACCCCGAGGGTGGAGGGCCGTCGGATTCCGTGATGAGTGCGATGTCGACGGCGCCGACGGCGAGCTCCTCGACGAGGCGGCGAGATCCGCTTTCGGTGAGATGCAGGTCGACGCCGGGGTGCGCGGCGTGGAAGGAGCGGATCGCCTCGGCGACGAGGCTGATGCAGAGGGTGGGAGGGGCGCCGAGGCGCACGCGTCCCCGTCGGAGCCCGGCCAGCTCGCCCATCTCGTCGCGGATGGCATCGGCCTCCGCCAGCATGCGCTGTGCGCGGGGGAGGAGCGTCTCGCCGGCGGCCGTGAGGGCGATGTGGCCGCGCGCACGATGGAACAACTCGGCGCCGAGTTCGCGCTCCAGCGTCGAGATCTGCCGGCTCAAAGACGGCTGTGCCAGGTGCAGGTGCTCGGAGGCGCGGGTGAAGTGTCCGAGACGCGCGACCTCGACGAACCCGCGGAGCTGCTCGAGGTTCATGGCCATAGCCTACCCGCATCGTTTCAAGTCGAACTATGCATTGGAGTTATTAGGATCCCCTAACTACCGTGGACCGCATGGCTACGCGCGAACGTCAGATATCCACCACCGTCCTCGTCATCGGCACCGGAGGTTCGGGCCTCCGGGCAGCGATCGAGATCGCCGAACACGGCGTCGACGTGCTCGCCGTGGGCAAACGGCCGCGGCAGGACGCGCACACCTCCCTCGCCGCCGGCGGCATCAACGCCGCGCTCGGCACGATGGACGCGGAGGACAGCTGGCAGCAGCACGCGGCCGACACCATCAAGGAGAGCTACCTCCTCGCCAACCCGCACACGGTCGAGATCGTCACCCAGGGCGCCGAGCGGGGCATCCGCGACCTCGAGCGCTGGGGCATGGACTTCGCGCGTGAAGACGACGGCCGCATCTCGCAGCGGTTCTTCGGCGCTCACACCTTCCGCCGCACGGCATTCGCCGGCGACTACACGGGGCTCGAGATCCAGCGCACCCTCGTGCGCAAGGCCGAGCAGCTCGACGTGCCGATCCTCGACCACGTCTACATCACCCGCCTCCTGGTGCGCGACAACGTCGTGTTCGGGGCCTATGGCTTCGACCAGGCCGACGGCACCCGCTACCTCATCCACGCGGATGCCGTGATCCTCGCCGCGGGCGGACACAACCGCATCTGGCGCCGCACCTCTTCCCGCCGCGACGAGAACACGGGCGACTCCTTCCGCCTGGCGGTCGACGCGGGAGCTCGCCTGCGCGACCCCGAGCTCGTTCAGTTCCACCCATCCGGCATCATCGAGCCGGAGAGCGCGGCGGGAACCCTGATCTCCGAGGCGGCTCGCGGCGAGGGCGGTATCCTGCGCAACGCGCTCGGTGAGCGGTTCATGGCGAAGTACGACCCCGAGCGGATGGAGCTGTCGACGCGGGACCGCGTCGCGCTCGCGGCGTACACCGAGATCCAGGAAGGTCGCGGCACCGAGAACGGTGGCGTCTGGCTCGACGTGTCGCACCTGCCGCGCGAGACGATCATGACCCGGCTGCCACGCGTCTATCAGACGATGATGGAGCTGCAGATGCTCGACATCACCACCGACCCGATCGAGATCGCACCGACCGCGCACTACTCGATGGGCGGTGTGTGGGTGCGGCCGGAAGACCACCAGACCGACGTCGACGGCCTCTACGCGATCGGCGAGGCTTCGAGCGGACTGCACGGCGCCAACCGACTCGGGGGCAACTCGCTCATCGAGCTGCTCGTCTACGGGCGGATCGTGGGGCAGGCGGCCATGGAGCATGCGGCCGGGCTGGATGCGCAGCGTCGGTCGGCGACGGCCGTCGCCGAGGCGCGTGCGGAGATCGACGACCTGCTCGCCGCGGAGGGACGTGAGAACGTCCGCGCCCTGCAGCGGGCGATCCGCAACCTGATGACCGAGTACGCCGGAGTCGTGCGCTCGGAGGAGGGGCTGCGCGCGGGACTCGCCGACCTCGACATGATCGAGGGGCGCATGGAGGACATCGGCATCCACCCCGACATCGCGGGTTTCCAGGACCTCGCGCACGCGTTCGATCTCAAGGCGTCGGCGCTCGCTGCGCGCGCCACCCTCGAGGCGGCGCTGGAACGTCGGGAGACCCGCGGATGCCACAACCGCAGCGACTTCCCCGACACCGACCCGACACTGCAGGTGAACCTGGTGTGGTCGCCGAAGGACGGTGTTACCCGAGAGGCGATCCCTGAGATCTCGCCCGAGATCGCCGAGCTCATGCGGGAGGTCGACACCGAGGGCAAGCTCGTCGAGTAGCGGGGACCCCGTTCACGACCGAGGCCCCGTCCTGCCGATGACAGCAGGACGGGGCCTCTGTGGTGCTCCGGATTCTTCGGGAGCTCAGTCGGCCTGCGGCTCTTCCGTGTCGATCACGCCGATGCCGACCGCCTCGTGATCGGGCTCGGGCTCATCGCGCTTCGGAGCCTTGGGCTCTTCGCCCGGGGCCTTCTCGGTGCTGGGCTCTTCGAGCTCCTCGGTGCTCGGAACCTCGCTCGGGTCGGCGTCTTCTGGCGATTCCGCCTCGGCGGGTGTCGTGACCTCGCCCTCGCTCGTGTCCGACGACGGCGTGGGCGTGGGGGTCTGCGATTCGGGGGAGGCCTCGTCCGTGGTCTCCGGGTCGGGAGTGGTGTCGGTCATGATGACCCCTTTCGACGATGTGTTCCGAACAGGATGGCTCCGCACACGCAGGACGGGAAGGGGCTTGACGCGCTGATGAGTTAACCGCGGTGAACCGAAGTGGTGAATCCGGCGTAGCCTGGAGGGGTGACAGCGTACGTCTCGGCCTTCGACCTCTTCTCCATCGGAGTGGGGCCATCGAGCTCCCATACGGTCGGACCGATGCGAGCGGCCCTCGACTTCGCTCGGCGACTCACAGCGACGGGAATCCTTCCCCAGGTCGCCCGGATCGGCACCACCCTCTACGGTTCGCTCGGAGCGACGGGTATCGGGCACGGCACCCCGGATGCGGTCGTCGCGGGCCTGCGCGGTCTCACGCCGGAGACCTGCGATCCTGCCGACGTCCGTGCAGCCTGGACCGATCTGCCCGCGCAAGCCATGATCCGCATCGACGGCACCCACGACGTCCCCTTCGCGAAGGACGACATCGTGTTCGCGCCGCGCACCCGGCTTCCCGGACACCCGAACGCCATGACGATCACCGCCTGGGACGACGCGGGTGCGGTGCTCGCCGAGGAGACCTACTACTCGGTCGGCGGAGGCTTCATCCGACGCGACGGCGAGGAGGCGAAGCTCACGACCGCCGGATTCCCGTATTCCTACGCGGATGCGGCGTCGTTGCTCGCGCTCTGCGACGAGAACGGACTGTCGATCGCCGAGGTGGCGCGACTGAACGAGACATCGCTGCGCTCGGAGGAGGAGGTCGCTGCCGGGCTCGATGCGATCTGGGATGCGATGTCGGGGTGTGTCGATGCCGGCCTCCACGCCGAGGGCACGCTCCCCGGAATCCTCAAGGTCAAGCGGCGCGCCGGTGTGATCCGCGGCCAGCTCGAGGAGGTGGAAGCCGACGGGCATCGCGAGCTTCCCGGGGAATGGCTCGGGGCCTTCGCGCTCGCCGTGAACGAGGAGAACGCGGCGGGCGGTCGTGTCGTCACGGCGCCGACCAATGGAGCAGCAGGCATCCTCCCCGCCGTCGCGATGTACTGGTGGCGTTTCCTTGCCGACTCGGGGCTCGGGGCGGGCAACGCGGTCACCCCGTACGGCGAGCTGGTCGGCAGTGCGCTGCTCGGTTTCGAGTCGGACGTGCGTGCGGTGAGCGACGGGAGCGACCTCGACGAGGAGCAGACCGCTGAGGCGAACCGTCGCCGCGGCATCCGTCGCTTCCTGCTGACCGCGACGGCACTCGGGTCGCTGTTCAAGGCCAACGCGTCGATCTCCGGCGCGGAGGGCGGGTGCCAGGCCGAGGTCGGCAGCGCCTGTGCCATGGCGGCCGGCGGCCTCACCGCGGTGATGGGCGGCACGAACCGGCAGATCGAGAACGCGGCCGAGATCGCGATGGAGCACCACCTCGGTCTCACGTGCGATCCGATCGGCGGGCTCGTGCAGATTCCGTGCATCGAGCGCAACGCGATCGCCGCCTCGACCGCCGTAACCGCTGCGCGGCTCGCCCTTCGCGGCGACGGCAGCCACTACGTCTCGCTGGACGCCGTCGTCGAGACGATGCGCCAGACGGGGGCCGACATGTCCACCAAGTACAAGGAGACGAGCGAGGGTGGCCTCGCTGTCAACGTCATCGAGTGCTGAGGCTCCTTCCCGTGTCCCTGTCGGGGGATGCGGGTAGCCTCTCCGAGACGCCACACGGGGAGGGATCACGATGGATGCGTTCTGGGAGCCGACCTCTCGACGACGACGGCAGCAGCCCGTCGTCGCGGTCCGTCCGAACGATGAGGCACCGACGACGGGCACGGGGTGGCCGACGAACATCCCCGCGGTCGCCCAGGTGCTGCGTGAGGGGATCGACCTCGACCCCGGGGTGACCTTCCTGGTCGGCGAGAACGGCAGCGGCAAGTCCACCCTGGTCGAGGGCGTCGCGATCGCGTACGGCCTCTCGCCCGAGGGAGGTTCCCGGCAGGCTCGACACACCACGCGGGCGACCGAATCGCCATTGTCCGAGTGGTTGCGGCTGCAGCGGGGAGTGGGCTCGAGCCGGTGGGGGTTCTTCCTCCGTGCAGAGACGATGCACTCCTTCTACACCTACCTCGAGGAGAACCCGTCGACCAGCGCACCCGATGTGCCGTTCCACGAGATGAGCCACGGCGAGTCGTTCCTCGCACTGCTGGAGAGCCGTTTCGACGAGCCGGGCTTCTACTGTCTCGACGAGCCGGAGGCCGCGTTGTCCTTCAACTCCACCCTCGCCCTGATCGCCGTGCTCCGACGCATCGCCGACGAGGGAGGGCAGGTGCTGTGCGCCACCCACTCGCCGGTGCTGGCGGCCCTGCCGGGAGCGAAGATCCTCGAGGTCGGCGAGTGGGGTGTGCGCCCGGCCGAGTGGGACGACCTCGAGATCGTGAACCACTGGCGTTCGTTCCTCGAGCATCCGACGCGCTATCTGCGTCATCTGCTCGACTGACCGGGACCGCCGTGCCATCGCCGCGCGTCATAGGCTGACGGGCATGACCGAGCACAAGCCCCCCAGACGGCGTGGCCGTCCCCGCGGCGTCTCGGACTCGCGGGCGCGCATCATCGCGTCCGCCGTGGACGACTTCGGGGAGAAGGGCTACGACGGAGCGACGATCCGCTCCATCGCCGCGCGGGCCGGGGTGGACTCCGCCCTCGTGCACCACTACTTCGGCACCAAAGCCGACCTCTTCGCCGAAGCCGTGGGCATCCCGCTGCGTCCGGACATCGATGTGCCGGGGATCCTCACGGGTCCGCGTGACGAGGTCGGTGAACGTCTGATCCGATACGTCCTCGAGGCGTTCGAACAGCCCGAGGTGCGCCGGCGCGGGGTCATGCTCCTCCGCACCGCGATCGGGAGTCGGGTGACGACACCGCTGCTGGCAGGATTCCTCTCGCGTGAGCTCCTCTCCCGCATCTCGCGGAGCCTCGACGTCGACGACGCCGACCTCAGGGCATCGCTCGTCGCCTCGCAGATCGCCGGGATGCTGATCGTCCGATATGTGCTGAAGCTCCCGGCGCTCGCTGCCGCCCCGGTGGAGGACCTCGTCGCACGGCTGGGCCCCACGGTGCAGCGCTACCTCTTCGACTGAGCTCCACTTCCTCCTGCTCTGCACCTTCTCCTGCTCTGCACCTTCTCCTGCTCTGCACCTTCTACTGCGCTCCACCTTTCTGCGCTCTGGAGAACCCGTTGACGCCGTCGATCGGCAGGCGCATAATTCATCGCATGATGAATAATGCTGCCGTCGAGATCACGCAGCTGCGCGTGCGGCGCGGGGCCGTTCATGTGTTCGACGGCATCGACCTCGCCGTGCCCCGCGGCCAGATCACGGGACTGCTGGGTCCCTCGGGGTGCGGCAAGACCACGCTCATGCGGTCGATCGTCGGCGTGCAGCGGATCGCGTCGGGCGACGTGACCGTTCTCGGTGAGCCGGGCGGTTCCCGCCAGCTGCGGCATCGTGTCGCGTACGGCACGCAGGGCGCCTCGGTCTACGGCGATCTCAGCGTGCGGCAGAACCTCTCATACTTCGCGTCGCTCCTGAAGGCGCCGAGGGGCGACGTCGACCGGGTCATCCAGGAGGTGGGCCTCGGCGCGCAGGCGGCGCAGCTCGTCGATTCGCTGAGCGGCGGCCAGGCGACGCGGGTGTCGCTCGCGGTGGCGTTGATCGGCGCCCCCGAGCTCATCGTGCTGGACGAGCCGACGGTCGGCCTCGACCCTGTGCTGCGCGCCGAGCTGTGGAGCCTGTTCCGCCGCCTTGCCGACCGGGGCGTCACACTCATCGTCTCGAGCCATGTGATGGACGAGGCGGTGCGCTGCGATCGGCTGCTCCTGATGCGGGAAGGGCGGATCATCGCCGACACGACGCCGTCGTCGCTGCTTGCCGACACCGGCACGAGCGACGCCGAAGCCGCGTTCCTCGCTCTGATCGAGCGCGACAGGGCGGCCGGCGCCGCGACCACAAGGCGGGCGCGGCGAGAGGCGCACGAGCGGAATGAGGGGGTCGAGGGATGAACGGACGTCGGCTGTTCGCGACCGCCGGGCGCGTGCTCACGCAGCTGCGGCACGACCCGCGGTCGATCGCCCTGATGCTCATCGCCCCGAGCCTGCTCGTCGGTCTCTTCGCCTGGCTGTTCAGCGAGCAGGACGGTGTGTTCGATCAGTTCGGCGGTGCGATCCTGGCGCTGTTCCCGTTCATCGTGATGTTCCTCATCACATCGATCACCACCCTGCGCGAGCGCCGTTCCGGCACGCTCGAACGGCTGATGACCACGCCACTCGAGAAGGCCGACTTCATCCTCGGCTACGCACTCGCGTTCGGGCTGATGGCCCTGCTGCAGGCGGTGATCACGGTGTCGTTCGCGGTCGCGGTGTGCGGCCTCGACGTCGACGGGCCGCTGTGGCAGCTCGGCCTCGTCGCGGTTGTCGATGCTCTGCTCGGCACGGCGCTCGGGTTGCTGGCGAGCGCGTTCGCCCAGACCGAGTTCCAGGCCGTGCAGTTCATGCCGCTGCTGGTGTTCCCGCAGATCATCCTCGGCGGTCTGTTCATGCCCCGAGACCAGATGCCCGATGTGCTGCACGCCATCTCTGACTGGCTGCCGCTCAGCTACGCGATCGACACGATCAATGCGGTCGCGGCGGGGGACGAGGGCGCGGACGTGTTCGGTCCGCTGCTCATCGTCGTGGCGTTCGCCGTCGGCGCCCTGGCGCTTGCCGCCCTCACACTGCGGCGGCGAACTGGCTGAGACCGGCTCGGGGGTGCGGGTCAGCGAGCGGCGCGGTTCTTGGTTTGCTTGGTCGGCGCCGCGGCCCATGGGTCCTCGGGCCACGGGTGCCGGGGGTAGCGGCCGCGCATCTCGGCGCGCACCTGGGCGTAGGGACCGGACCAGAAGGAGGCGAGGTCGTCTGTGACGGCGAGCGGCCGCCCCGCCGGGGACAGCAGGTGGAAGAGCACGAGAACGCGTCCGTCCACCAGCCGCGGCGTCTCCGCCCAGCCGAAGCACTCCTGCAGCTTCACTGCCACGACGGGGCGTGCGGTCGCGTCGCCGTCGGGCTCCGGGTAGGTGATGCGCACCCGGGACCCGCTGGGCACGGCGAGCCGTTCCGGGGCGAGCGTATCCAGGTGCACGGCTTCCGGCCAGGGCAGCAGACGGCGAAGGGCGGACGTGAGATCCAGCCGGCTGGCGGGGGCACCGGACGCGAGGGCATCGAGCTCCGTCGCCAGCCACGTGTCGAGCGATTCGAGCAGCCCCGAGTCCGACACGTCGGGCCAGGGTTCGCCGAGCTCGCGTCGCAGCAGCGCGAGTCGGCGGCGCAGGGCATCCGCACTCTCGGACCAGGTGAACATGCCGAGTCCGTCGCGTCGGAGCGCCCGCTCCACTGCATCCCGGCCTTCCGCCGCCGCCGCCCGCACCGGCACCGATGAGCGGACGATCGCCCCGATCCGGCGCTCACGGCGGGCCTGCACGCGACCTCCGACGAACTCGGCCTCGATGCGGTCTGTCATCAGGTGGCTGGCCGCGCTCTCCATCTGCCCCTCCGTCAGCACCGCCGCCGATCGGATGACCGCGCCGGAGCCCGCCGCCGCCCGCGATGAGGCCCGGGTGACGTCGGCCACGGCCAGCCACTCCACGGCGGCGAGCGGACCGGTGACCCCGGCCCGGGTGCCCGAAGCCAGCAGGAAGGTCGCGCCCGACTCCGAGCGCTCGACGCGGTGGGCGACACGGTCAGGGAAGGCCAGCGCGATCACGAGACCCACCCCCTCGAGGCCCGAACGCGTGTCCGGCGTCGGATCGACCATCCGCTCCAGGCGACGCGCGTCCTCGTGCCAACGGCGAGCGTCGGGGGTCCGACTTCCGCGCAGTGCGATGAGAGCGTGGGCGACGTCGGTGTCGGGGACGCGCTGGTCTCCGCTCAGAAGCGCGACCACCTCAGCGGCGAGTCGGTTCCCCACCACGGGACTGCCGTCCCGCAGCGCCCTGGCCAGTCGCGGGTCGGTCGGGATACGTGCCAGCACTCGGCCGTGTGCCGTGGCGCGACCGTCGTCGTCGATCGCGCCGAGTCCGCGGAGCACGGCCACGGCGTCGGCGAGGCTGTCGGCTCGCAGCGGTTCGATCATGCGCAGACCCGCGCCACCCGGTGCGCCCCAGCAGGCGAGGAGGAGGGCGGCGTCGGTGAGGTCGGCCGTGGCGATCTCCGCCGACGGACGAGCGGGAGCCGCGGCGTAAGTGCGCTCGTCGACGCAGCGGATCACGGCGCCGGGGCCCTGCCGGGTGGCGCGTCCGGCACGCTGCACGCACGAGGAGCGTGAGGCGGCGGTGGTGACCAGACCCGTCATGCCACGGGCCGCGTCACGCTGGGGCTGCCGCGACAGGCAGGTGTCCACGACCAGCCGTACACCCGGCACGGTGAGAGATGACTCGGCCAGGGAGGTGGTGACGATGATGCGGGGGACCTCGCGCGGCGCGCGGCCGCGGATCACGGCGTCCTGTTCCGCCGGGGCGATCCGCCCGTGCAACTCGCGCACGTCGAAGGCGTCGCTGAGGGAGCGGAGGCGTCGCGCGATCTCCGACACCTCACCAGCGCCGGGGGCGAAGACCAGCACATCGGCTTCCGGGTCTTCGCGGACCAGTTCGGCGGCTGCGGATGCGGTGATGCTCGCGACGTGGTCGAGGAACCCCCGGGTGACTCCCCGTTCGTCGAGGCGGGGCACGGGACTCGGAGCCCATCGCTCGGTGAGGGGGAAGGCCGGGACGTCGTGGTCGACGACCGGCGCAGGGGACTCGTCGGTGCCGATGACGGCGGCGATCCGGGCGGCGTCGAGGGTGGCCGACATCGCCACGACCATCAGGTCGTCCCGCAGCTCGCGCACCTCGGAGAGCAGACCGACGAGGAGGTCGGTCTCGATGGCGCGCTCGTGCACCTCGTCGATGATGACCGCGCCCACACCGTCGAGTCCCGGGTCGTCGAGCATCCGTCGCAGGAGGACCCCCGCCGTGACGAACTCGACTTTCGTGTCGGCTCCCGCGGAGCGCTCGCCGCGGACGGTGAATCCCACGCGCCCGCCGAGCGGCGAGCCGTCGAGCTGCGCGAGTCGGCGAGCGGCCGCGCGTGCGGCGACCCGGCGCGGTTGGGTGACGATCACCCGCCCGGGGGTTCGCGAGGCGAGAAGCGGAGGCACCAGGGTGGTCTTGCCCGTGCCCGGCGGTGCGGTCACCACCACGGATGAACTCGTGTCGAGGGCGGCGGAGAGCTCCTCGACGGCGCCGGCGAACGACAGGCCGGCGCCGATCGTGGCGATGTCGAAGGCGGCGCGCGTCATCCGTCCAGTCTGCCCGGTCGGAGAAACGGCGGATGCCGCGACCGAATCGATCGCGGCATCTGCCGTCATGCGCCGACTACTCCGCGGGCGGCGCGGGCGGCGGTGGCGTGGTCGGCGTCGCGACGCGCGGCGTGGGCGCGGCCGCCGAAGCCTCTGCGACTCCTGCGCCGAAGCCGCGGCCCACGGCCTGACCCTGGATGATGCCGGCCAGGTCGAGCCCCGTAGCCGAGTGGACGCTGTCGAACACCGAGGCGAGCGCCTTGGCGCTGTCGGCGCCCACGACGGTGGATGCGCCGTCTTCGCCGGAGCTGCCGATGATCGACACGTTGCCGATCGCCGCATAGCCCTTCGAGAACTCGGCCATGATCGACGGCAGCACCTCGAGGACGCGCTGCGAGAGGAATGCGTCCTGGTTCGAGGCGATGGCCTTGGCCTCCGCCTCCAGGGCTGCCGCACGGGCGTCACCCTCGGCACGGATCGCGTCGGCCTCGGCGCTGGCGCGGAGGCGGCGGGCTTCTGCTTCGGCCTCGGCCTGGGCTCGGAGGGCATTCGCCTCACCGCTGGCCTTCGCGATCGCCGCTGCTGCTTCACCCTCGGCGCGGGCCTTGTCGGCCTGGGCCTGCTGTTCGGCGATGCGCGTGCGGGCCTCAGCCTGCTTGACCTGCTCGATCGCGGCGGCCTCCGCCGAGCGCTCACGTGTGTAGAGCTCGGCCTGGGCTCGGGTCTCCGCCTCGTAGCGCTGGGCGTCGGCGACGCGCTTCACGTCGGCGTCGAGCTGTGCCTGCTTGTTCTCGGCCTGCTGCTGCAGCACCGCCTGCTCGGCCTGCGCGCGGGCGAGTGCCTCGGCCTGCTCGGCTTCGGCGCGCGCCCGGCCGATGCCGGAGTCCGCGTTGGCGGTGTTGGTGTCGAGCGCGGTCTGCTCGATCAGGTTCGCTTCCTGGTTGGCGATGTTCTTCTGGTTGATCGCGCGGTCGGCGTTGGTCTGCGAGATCTCGGCGGACTGGCGCTTCGCCTGGATCTCGGGGGCGCCGAGCGACTGGATGTAGCCCACTTTGTCGGTGATGCCCTTGATCTGGAACGAGTCGAGGATCAGACCCTGCTCGGCGAGCTCTTGCGAGACGTCTGCGGCGATCTGGTCCGAGAACTTCTTGCGCTCGCGCATCAGCTCGACGACCGACAGGGTGGCGACGATACCGCGGAGCGCACCTTCGAGCTGCTCGGTGGTGAACTGCTCGATGGCCTTGTCCTGCGAGGCGAATCGCTCGGCTGCGCGGCGGACCAGGATCGGGTCGGATCCGATCTTCACGATCGCGACACCGTCGACGTTCAGGGTCACGCTGTCGAGCGACTGCGCTTCGGCGTTCAGGGAGACCTGACGTGAACGCAGCGAGATGATCTCGTGACGCTGCGTGATCGGGTTCACGAGCGACTTGCCGTTCACGATCACGGTGACCGGCGACTCCGACATCTCGGACCTGCTCGAGCCGTCGGCCGAGAGCACTGCCGTCTGCACCTTCTGCTTGCGCCCCGAGATGACGAGTGCCTCGTCGGCGCGAGCGACCTTGATCCAGCTGCGCGCGAACAGCAGCAGGACGAGCAGTAGGACGACGGCGACGACGACGGCGATGCCGACGATGACGAGGATGCCGACGATTCCGGCGATCTCCATGGATGACCTCCCTGGTTCCCCCCGAGGGGGCGGTCTCGGACGCGCCGTAATGCGCGCCTTCGCCCCCACCCTGCCAGAAAAGCGCCCGGCGTCGCCGCGGCGGACGTCATCTCCCGTGTCCCATGGGGAACTCATCCTCCCCCAGAGAAGCTGTGGAGGAGAGTCGGACGTCAGCCCTTGCGGAGCTTCTCCGCGAGGTCGCGCAGGGCGCGGAGCTCGTCGTCGTCGAGGCGGGACATGCGCTCGGCGATCGAGCGTCCGTGCACAGTGGCGAGCGAGCGGAAGGCCCGTGCCCCCTCGTCCGTCGCGCGGATCAGTGCGCCGCGACCGTCGTCGGGGTCGGGGCACTTCGCCACGAGACCGCGCGCGACCATGCGGTCGACCAGTCGCGAGACGCTGGGTTGGCTGATGAGCATATTCGCCGTGATGTCCCGCAGCCGCGCTGTGAGGTCGGGGGAGCGGGTGACGGTGAGCAGCACGTCGTACTCGGCCTGCGCGATATCGCTGTGCTCGAAGTCGCCCGTCATCTCGGTGAACAGCTCGTGCTGCGCGCGGAACAGGCTCTCCCAGGCCTCCAGGGCGAGCTTGCGATCGGTCATCCTCACAGAATAGTGCGAACAGTAAAGGGCCGGTCGGAGAGGCTCCCGACCGGCCCTTGTCCCTTGCACCAAGAGTGTCCTGCAATCACATGCGGTGGATGCCACAGCAAACATTCACCGTGCGATCACTGTATAACGGCGAGATAACGAATGCAACGGTTTGATCACGGAATCTTTAGCGCAGGCATCGCGCTGTCCGATCTCACGAAAAGTGTCGGAGTCTCACGAAGGCTGTCGGAGAGTCTCACGAAAGTGTCGGAGTCTCACTAGACGTGTCGGAAGAGCGGCGTGTCGACCAGCCTCGTTGGGTGCCGGACATAGTCTGCCCGTGAGCAGATCCCCAGTCGGGGCATCTTTGTCAGGGCTCAGGACATAGGCCAGTACCGCTCCCCAGGAGAGAGGCTGACTGCCGAATAGGAAGTATCCGTCGATGTCGATTGGATCCCTATGGACCTGACTCAGCAATGGCCTGTTCCTCCCACCACTAAAGCCAACCGGACGCGAGCTCGCGTTGAGTACCGTCTCGATGGCGTGCAACTAGAGCTCGACGCCGTCGACTGCGACAGCGTGCCCTTCGAACGAGGCGATCCCGTTCGGAACTTTCCCAGTTGGCGGCTCAAGCGTCATTACGACGGCTACCACTGGATGGGTGCGCTTGGCGCGTCTGTCGGATTCGAGTCGCTGACGGAGCGGGGCTGCCTCATCGAATTGGACCGCACCCCGGGCGTGGTTGCGATCGCCAGCCAGCCCATGTGGATCCGATGGACCACACCCGACGGCCCGCGCGAGCACTGCCCGGACTACTTCGTGCGTCTGGACGACGGGCACGCCGTGCTGATGGACGTCAAGCCGGCGACTCAGATCAAGGACGACGTCAGAAGACAGTTCGACATGACAGCGGTGTTCGCCGCTGAGCGCGGCTGGCGGTATGTCGTCTATGACGCGGAATCGGTAGTCCGCGAGGCCAACCTCCGATTCCTGGGCCCGTTTCGAGACTGGGCGAGCAGCGAAGAACTGCCAATGCTCCCAGAAGATGGGCTGCCCCTGGCTGAGGTAGCTGCGCTGCTCGGCGTCGGATCCGAGGGCTTCGCACACTGCTACGCGCACCTCTGGTCAGGGGCGCTCGAGGCAGATCTCGATCAAGCCCTCAACATCAGAACGATCGTGTGGCAAAGGAGCGTGTAGTGCGGGTTGTAGTTGGCGGGTCGCTCACGTGGCGTCAACGCAAGTTCTCGGTCTTGTTCATCGAGAAGGATTCGGCGATGCTCCGAGATGAGGACGGAAGTGAGGTCGAAGTCGCTCTCGACGAGCTTCGACATGATGCAACACCGGTGCCTAGCGACACTTCAGGTCTGCTGAACCTTCCTCTGCAGGTGCAGGACATCACGCCGGACATGGATGCGTGGCTGCAATCCTGCATACGTATCGAGGCGACCCGAGAAGAGATCGGGGTCGGGAAGGCTGTTGAAGCAGAGCGCGAGTGGCTGGAGGTGCGCCTAAGTAGAACTGTCTCCACGCGCGCCGTGGAGCGTCGGCTTAAAGCGTTCCGAGAGCAGGGGACGACCACTGCAGGCAAAGGCTCCCCACGCAAGAGCACATGGGATCCACGCCTCGTCGAGGCCATCAACCACGTACTCGGAGGAAAGAGCCGCGCCTCGACTGTGAGTCGAACTACAGCGATCGAACAAATCATGAGGCGCGTCGAACGTCTCCACGGCGATGCGGTGAAGCTGCCGAGCCGAGCGACGTTCTTCCGACTTCTCGAAGCAGACGAGCACGGGCAATTCACCTTCGGTTCGGCCAAGACTCGCGAGTCGCTTGCGCTTCAACCCGACGGCACATTCGGCACTCGCACCGCACTGCGTCCCGGCGAACTGGTCGAGATGGACTCCACGCGGATTGATGTCATGTTGCGGATCGATGACGAAACCGTCGGCCGGCCCGAACTGACGATTCTCCTTGACGTCGCAACGCGCTCGATTCTTGCCGCGATGCTCCGCCCCGAAGGGACGAAGAGCGTCGACCTGGTGGCTGTCCTTGCACGGGCCCTGGTGCCCTATGGCCGGCGTATGGAAGGGGTTCGCGAGACCCGACAGCTGATTTCGACGGCATGGGCTGACGATCAACTGATCGATCAGGAGCGATTTGAGCGATTGCGTATCGCGCAGCCGTATGTGTTTCCGGACACGATCACCACCGACCGCGGACGAAACTATTTGTCGCGGCATTTCCGCGCTGCGTGTGAAACCTTGAATATCTCGCTGATCACCTCGGCGCCGCACACACCAACGGACAAACCGCACGTAGAGCGAGCGTTCGGGGCAATCAACTCAATGCTGCTGCAGCATGTGAAGGGATATGTCGGCCGCAGCGTCGAACATCGCGGGCGCGACACAGACACGGAATCCGACGAACTACTGACGATCGCACAGGCCCAGGAGCTCCTAGAGGACTGGATCGCGGTCGAGTGGCAGAATCGTCCGCATGACGGACTGCGGGACCCGTTGCATCCGCGCATCAAGTTGTCGCCGAACGAGATGTGTCGCGCGTTCCGCGCTTACGTGCCCGAACTCCACGTACCGCTGACGCGAGACGACTACATCGCGCTGCTACCTGTGGACTACCGAGTTCTGAACCGCTACGGCGTGCGCATCGATAACCGCGTCTACAACTCCGAGCGGCTCAAAGGCCTGTGGAGGCGCAAGTCTCCTGACAAAGCGCGGAACGGCCGATGGCCGATCCGCGTAGACCCCTACAATCTGCACGTCGTCTGGCTCGAGCGGGACGGCGAGTTCATCCCTCTGAGATGGTCCAATCAGGTCCATGAACTCCCGATGCTGGGTGATGTCTGGCGGTACGCTCGCACGTCGCGCTCCGGTGGTGTCGCGGATCTCGATGCTGAACGTCGCGAGCTTGCGATGGCGATCAAGGCGTTCGCCGGTCAAGGGAATCCGGCCCCTCGAAGCAACGGTCAGAAGCGAAGCGGGCGAGAGCGCGCTCGATTGGCAGCGATCGCTGAAGATCCGATGAACTTCACCAGTGTGAAGGGCATCGAGGACGAGAAACGACCTGCTGACGATGACAATTCGTCCATCGAGACCACCTCTACTGAGGAATGGCCTAACACCGGTGGCTTCCCTCTCATCGGAGACAGGCTCGACGAGGTGCGGCGGAGGATCGACGAATGATCGAGATCGCGACCAAGGAAGGCTGGCGCGAGCACGTCGACACCGCGTATGAGCGCCCGGCGCCGGTCACATCCGAGGAGCTTCGGGCCATGAGCTTCGGGGACCGCGCGTTATACAACCAGGGACGAGCTCAATACTCGCAGGCAGGCGCCTTCGTGCGGACACCGCAGTTCGAAGCCTTCCAGCGAGCCGTGCGGGATCGCGTCATGCTCAACGCCTACCGACGAGTCGGGAAGCTAGGCCTGATCCTCTCGGGGGAGCCAGGCCAGGGCAAGACTACTTCGCTAGTCGAGATCGGTAGAGCACACGAACGCAGGCGGCGAGACACCGGCCACCCGGCTGCGGGGCCGGGCATGCTCCCAGTCGTGTATGTCGCGGTACCCGCCCAGTGCTCAGCCAAAGCTCTGATGCATGAGTTCGCCCGATTCCTTGGTCTCCCGGTTCTCAGCAGGATGACCTACGGGGACCTGCTGGAAGCGGTCTCGAACGCCCTGCGCAGATGCTCCACCGAACTTGTCTTGGTCGATGACGTGCATCACCTCGATCTGAAGTACCGGCAGAACGTCGAGGCATCAGACATGCTCAAGCAGCTTTCCGAGCGATGTGGAGGCACGTTCGTCTACGCCGGAATCGCAGTTGAGGGGACCGGACTTCTCGACGGCTCACGTGGTGGGCAGATCGGGAAGCGATTCGAAGTGCACGTGGCCTTACCATTTCCTTTGATCTCGACCGCGGAGAAGGCTCGCTGGGGTGATCTGCTTCTCGCCATGGAGAGCTCACTGTGTCTAGCAGAGCAACGGCCAGGATCGATTCTGTCCGCGGCGCCGACACTGCACGCGCTGACGGGCGGGGAGATCGGACTGCTCAAGGACCTCTTGCAGTTCGCTGCCCTGAGCGCGATGGACGACGGAACCGAGAAGCTCGATTCGGCCGCATTTGAACGCGATCTTGCCCGCCGTCAGACGGCCGCAACGCTCCACACAAGCAAGCCGCGACGATCGCGAACGCCTGTGAGTGCGGCATGACCTCGCGTCCCGGGCTTCCGACTTCCGTTCGCCTGTATCCGGGAGAAACGGCGGCGAGCTACTGGGCGCGGCTTTGCGCCGCAAATGCAATCGGCGAAAAGGACCTCTGGTTGGCGTTGCGACGCGAGGATCGAACCCTCCCAATTCGGGTGACACCGAGAAGCGCCCTCCGGAAGATCGAGGCGTTGGGTGGGCTTCCGGATGGTGCATTGCTCCGCGAAGCCGGCGGTCGCGCCTGTGGACATGGTGGCGCCACGCGTCAAGTCGAATGCCCGAGTTGTCGCATGATTCCGGCAGCTGTGGCTCTCTGCAGACGGTGCGCCCGAGGCGATCAGGTCACAGTCGCGCGTATGCACGGTCCGGTCTGCGTGCGACACCGGAGGTGGCACGGAAGCGGCCGAGATATTCCCCTGCCGGGGAGGCACAAGCACCTGCTCGCGCAACGCCTGCTGAATGGAACTCTCACTCTTCGAGGTGTGCCGTATCGGTCACCCGAAGTTGATGCGGCCGCGGAGTTGCTGCGACTGCGAAATCTCGAAGGTGGGTGCGCAGCTGAACTTCTGGATGACGAGATTCTTCAATTTCCGCGGCGAATCGCGCTCACTGCGCGGCTCACTGACGCTCGTCTCGCGAACGTTCTGATGTCGCAGGGTCTCGGTGGGTACGCACTGGCAATGCTGTTCGATCGCGTAGTCGCCGCGCACTCTCTAGGGCATCGCGCCGTGGACGGAATCTTCGACAGCCTGAGAATTCAGGGACGGGAACTCTGGATCGGCAGGTCCGCGGTCGCGACGCAAGGCGGCTGCGTGCTTACGCCCGCTGCCAGGCGCATGCTTCCGAGGGTCAAGGCGATCAGGGCGCATGTGCTGAACCATCGTGTGGAACTGAGGTCGAGGTAGGCATGCGAACTCTTCCCTGTCGTGTGATTCCGCTGCCCGGGGAGACGCCTGCCGGTTTCCTGGCTAGGTTGGCCGTCGCCAACTCGCTCGATCTCAGCGCGCTCACCCACTATTTGGAGCGGACGGTTGGTGCCAACAGGTCGAGCTCGACCAACGCTCGATTCACATCTGCGACTGAGGCAATCGGTGCGCTGCCTCCCGGGTACTTCGCCAAGGAGCGCGCACGCTTCCGTCTGTATCGGCGCTGCCACCACGTTCGGTGGATGCTTCGACGCTGCGCCACGTGCGAAGTTGTTGATCGCGCTCGCTCCGCGTGCTTGGTATGCAGCGACGGAAACCCGACTGAGGTGTTCAGTAGGGGAGGTGGGTTTTGCATTCGCCACCGTCGATGGCACTTCCTCGGTGAAGATGAACTCCTGTCCACCCCGTCGGCGTGCCATCGCGCCGAACAGTCGATTTCAGGAGTCCTTTGGAGACGTGGAGTGACGATGCACACGGGCGAATACGACCTTGCCCTGCGCTTGATCATCGACAGCTGGCAAGAGCGACCTGACGCGCGCTGGCTCCGAGCCTCGTGCTCGTATGCGCCGGCAGTTGACCTGCTCGTGACGCTAACGCACCCTGACGTCACGCTCAGCTTGTTTGCACTCGCCGAGAGCGACTCCCAGCAGGTCGAAGGGCTTATCGGGCTCGTCGTAGGCATTGGAGGTGGAAGCCGGACGGCGGAACTGGAATCGACCGCAGCCACGGTCGTAGCGGTTCACCGCGCCGCGATGTACACCGCGATCCGAATGCCGAAGTCGAGCGGGGCGACGGTATCGAAAACGCCATTTGAGAAGGGGGTCGCGGAAGCGTCCTACCGTGAGAAAGCGGTTCTCCTGCGCCACATCACGCGCTCCGGCAGAAGAGCGGACATCCTGGAGCGTTCTGTGCGTGCGGCACCTGCATCTCGGGTCGTATCCCGGCGCATCGTTCCCGGCTGGGCCGACGATGCACCGTGGGTCACGCAGGGGCCTGAACAGCGCTCAGCGACTTCGAAGATCGGGAGCGTTCCCCGGGACCAGATCGGTCAAGGTGATGCCGAGCACCTGGGTGAGAGCCAGGAGAGTTCGCAACGTCGGGTTAGCCGGGTGGCCGGGGCGTGATTCGCCCTTCTCGTACTTCTGATACGTGTACCGGGTCAGCCCGGCGCGGTAGGCCACGTCTTCCTGGCTCAGATTGGCTTTGTGGCGAGCAGTGCGAAGGGAAGTGGCGAAGCGCTGCGCGAACGCATCCCAATCTGCTTCCAAGTCGTCGTTCCGCTGGCGCACCTTCCAAGCGTCTAGATCCGGGCTCTCATGCTTGGCCTAATCGGTATGGCATAATTTGGGAGGCCATACGAAACAATCATCATCTTCGTCGGATTGCTCCGCTACTCCCTGCACGTGTGCTGCCCATCCCGGTGACTGGCGGTCGCGCCGCGGGATCGGCCCGTGCATGCGACCGCGAAATGTGATGGTGTGCGTCATGTGTGAGGCGTTCCCGATCTGGTGGCAGGACATCACGAGTCCGCCGCCTACAGAATGGGTGTACATGTTCGAAGAGTTCACCGGCGATGACACCGCGGAGGAATGGGCGCTGGCTGCCGCCATCTTCATCGCGCAGACTCGACGCCGCACGGGCCTCGGTCCGACGTTCGCCGAACTCTTCACCCACCTGCTGCCCGACACCGGTGGATTGCCGGGTCCTTTCCCAGAACTCGAGTTCATGGAGCGCCGACGGGCGGTCACGGGATTTCGAGGTCACGCCGCTATCGAGTGGCGTCGTCGAGGAATGATTAGCTTCGACAGGGCCGTGATGCGCAGTCTGCGCGTAGGGCGCGCGTTCCGTGAGCATTCTCGACGGCGGCAACAGTCCCGAGCGTCCCTAGTTGCCCGTAACGGTTCGAAGCATTCCACACTGGTCCTGCTTGCGGAACCGCTGGAGGTGGCTGACGAAACGAACGAAGGTACGTAGGCTCCCATCGAGCCGATGTACCCGTGAGCCACCACTAGCCCGTTCGAGTCGTCTAGAGCGGAGAACGTCGATCAGGAGGGGACGATATGACTGAGAACGCTCCGCCGGGGCTTCGGCGGATCATTGCTCGCATCGAACCTGGCTGGCCTGAGCTCATCGATGTGAGCTCCGGCTGGTACCCGCTTCTCGACCGGCTTGACAGAAAGCTCGCGGCGATCGCTCCGGGCTACGTCGTTCAGCAGATCAAATCAAAGTTTGGCTCTCTCAGCTTTTACGCTCGTGCATCCGACGACGTCTACGACTACAACGAAGTGTTCAGCGACGCCATCCTTGCTGCTGAGTGGGAGAGCACGAGGACCTGCGAAGAATGCGGGGCACCGGCGAGGACCTACACGATCCGAATGTGGGTGTGGGCACTCTGCGCGTCTCACGCTCGTGCCAAGGCCGGGGAAGCATCCGAATGAGGGCCGCCCTGCCTGGCGGACGTTCAGACTACGAGCTGCTCGTCTAGGAACTGATCAATTTGCCCAACATCGGCAAGGGTGAGGCCCACGAACTTGTCGGGGCGGACGACCAGCGATGGGACCTCCGTCATCGCGGTTAGCCGTTGCTCAGCGTCCTCGGGAGCTCGATCGTCTGCCCACACGACGTTCCCTGCGGCGCTGCGCGAAGGCTCGCGAACGCATCGAATCCTTTCGATCCGCGCTGTCGCCCGGGGGCTTGCGATCGCGCGCATCTCGGCAGTGTCACGGTCCGGATTCGAAATGCCGATGCCGACTTGACAGCGGTCCCGACGAAGACGACGATA
>NZ_LBCR01000024.1:0-122895 GCF_001005635.1 Microbacterium sp. Ag1 | reverse complement strand
ACAACGTCCCTGGACATCACAACTAGCCGCACGAGCGGCTACCCCGGGCAGCGACGAGGTCAGACGGCCTGGGCGAATCCGAGATCGGCGCTCGCTGCGATGTGGGAGAGGTGCGCGGGGATCTCGCGGCCCTTGGACGTCATCGACTGCGCCCACAGGCGCCCCGCCCGGTAGGAGGAGCGCACGAGCGGACCGGCGAGGACGCCGAGGAAACCGATGCGCTCGGCTTCCTCCTTGAACTCCACGAACTCCGCGGGCTTCACCCAACGAGAGACCGGGTGGTGCCGCGGTGTCGGGCGGAGATACTGCGTGATCGTGATGATGTCGCAGCCGGCATCGTGCAGATCGTTGAGCGCCTGCACGACCTCCTCCGGCTCCTCGCCCATGCCCAGGATGAGGTTGGACTTCGTGATGAGCCCGGCGTCGCGGGCTTGAGTGAGCACGTTCAGCGAGCGCTCGTAGCGGAAAGCGGGTCGGATGCGCTTGAAGATGCGGGGAACGGTCTCCACGTTGTGCGCGAACACCTCTGGTCGGGCGTCGAAGATCTGGTTGAGGAAAGCCGGATCGGCGTTGTGCTCGTTCGCGAGCAGCTCCACCCCGGTGTTCGGGTTGAGCTCGTGGATCTTCCTGACGGTCTCCGCGTTGAGCCAGGCACCCGTGTCGGGCAGGTCGTCACGGGCCACGCTGGTCACGGTCGCGTATCGGAGGTTCATCCGCTGCACACTCTCGGCGACGCGGCGGGGCTCGTCGGTGTCGTAGTCAGCCGGCTTGCCGGTGTCGATCTGGCAGAAGTCGCAGCGACGCGTGCATTGCGACCCGCCGATGAGGAACGTCGCTTCGCGATCCTCCCAGCACTCGTAGATGTTCGGACAGCCGGCCTCCTGGCACACGGTGTGCAGGTCTTCGCTCTTCACGAGCGAGTGCAACGCCGTGTACTCCGGACCCATCTTCGCCTTGGTCTTGATCCACTCGGGCTTGCGCTCGATCGGTGTCTCGGCGTTGCGGATCTCCAGGCGGAGGAGCTTCCGGCCCTCGGGTGCGGCGGTCATGCGTGGGCTCCTGACAGTTCGGGGGTCGAGTATTCGGCGAGAAACGCACGGGTCACGGCATCGACGAGGTCACGGGGCGAGACGGAGGATCCCGTGACCTCGCTCACGGTCGTGACACCCGCGTCGGTGATGCCGCACGGGATGATGCCGCGGAAACCGGCCAGGGAGTTGTCGCAGTTGACGGCGAAGCCGTGCATCGTGACTCCTTGCTGCACCCGTACCCCGATCGCGGCTACCTTGTCCTCGGAGAGCGGGCGGCGCACCCAGACGCCGCTGCGGCCCTCCACCTGATAGCCGTCGACTCCGAGCGGGCGCAGCACCTCGATGAGCAGACGCTCCAGTCGACGTACGTGGGCGACCACGTCGATGGGCTCGCCGAGGCGGACGATCGGATAGCCGACCAGCTGTCCTGGGCCGTGCCAGGTGATCTTGCCGCCGCGATCGACGTCGATCACCGGCGTGCCGTCCTGCGGACGCTCATGCGGTTCCGTGCGCTTGCCCGCCGTGTACACGGCTTCGTGCTCGAGCAGGATGAGGGTGTCCTGCCGAGTGCCTGCGACCACGTCGGCATGGACTCGGCGCTGAAGCTCCCACCCGTCGAGGTACGGCACCGGCGTAGGAACGAACCCGGGCGTGAGGATTTCGAGCATCACAGAACCGCCTTCGGTGTAAATGGACTGAGAGCAACAATACTCCTTCGGGTCGAGGACGGCGTTCTCGATCCGCGCCGCGCGGTAGCGTGAGTGCATGAGTTCGACGGGGAAAGCCGGGCGCCCGAAGGCATCGTCACGGGAGACGCTCGCCGAGGCTGCGTGCGAGCTCTTCTTGGAACGTGGTTACGCTGCCACTTCGGTGGCGGACATCACGCAGCGCGCCGGGGTGAGCCGTTCGAGTTTCTTCAACTACTTCGCTTCGAAGAGCGACGTGCTGTGGTCAGGAATCGACGAACGGGTCGGTGAGGCTGTCGAGTCTCTCCGGGGCCTGGGCCGGGTCGCGACGGGGGAGTCGGTGCGGGAGATCCTGCTGCGGGTCGTCCACGACTTCGCACCGGATCCGCTTGCGCTCGCCCTTCGCAACGCGGGGGCGATGGGGTTGGAGGACGAGCTCGTGCGCGACACCGGCCTGCGAATGGCACGCTTGTCCGCTGCCGTGTCGCTCGCGGCGTCCTCGGCGGGCGTGGACGTGATCCGGGCCGACATCCTCGGGGCGGCGCACGCGGCTGCGGTGCTCTCGTCGCTGCGCGTGTGGGCAGAGCAGGGCGCGGGGCGCGGAACGCCGGAGACCGTGTTGCGGGAAGCGCTGGCGATGATTCACGACCTGCCCTGGTCCTGAGCCCGCACGGCGCTGAGCGGCGCCGCTTCACTCGCGTAGAATCGTAGGCACCATGGCTACCTTTGGCACGCTCTCCGATCGGCTCACCGACACCTTCCGCAATCTGCGCACGAAGGGAAAGCTCACCGCCGCCGATGTCGACGGCACCGTGCGCGAGATCCGTCGCGCTCTGCTCGACGCCGACGTCGCGCTCGTGGTGGTCAAGGACTTCACGGCGAAGGTGCGCGAGCGTGCCCTCGGCGACGAGGTCAACAAGGCGCTGAACCCGGCGCAGCAGGTGGTGCAGATCGTCAACGAGGAGCTCGTGCAGATCCTCGGCGGCGAACAGCGCCGCCTGCAGTTCGCGAAGACGGGACCGACCGTGATCATGCTCGCGGGACTCCAGGGCTCGGGTAAGACGACCTTCGCCGGCAAGCTGGCCAAGCAGCTCGAGGGCGAGGGGCACACGCCTCTGCTCGTGGCCGCAGACCTCCAGCGTCCGAATGCCGTCAACCAGCTGCAGGTGGTAGCGGAGCAGGCGGGCGCGACCGTGTTCGCTCCGGAGCCCGGCAACGGCGTCGGCGACCCGGTGAAGGTGTCGCGCGACGGTGTCGAGTATGCCCGTCGTCAGCAGCACGACGTCGTCATCATCGACACCGCCGGACGCCTCGGCGTCGATGCCGAGCTCATGAAGCAGGCTGCGGACATCCGCAAGGCCGTGAGCCCCGACGAAGTGCTGTTCGTCATCGACGCGATGATCGGTCAGGATGCGGTGAACACCGCCAAGGCCTTCCAGGAGGGTGTCGATTTCACCGGCGTCGTCCTGTCGAAGCTCGATGGTGACGCCCGTGGTGGCGCTGCGCTCTCGGTGGCCTCCGTGACCGGACGCCCGATCATCTTCGCCTCGACCGGTGAGCGTCTCGAGGACCTCGAACCGTTCCACCCCGACCGCATGGCGAGCCGCATCCTCGACCTCGGCGACATCCTGACCCTCATCGAGCAGGCCCAGCAGGCCTTCGATGAGGAAGAGGCCATGAAGATGGCCGAGAAGCTCGCAACCGAGGCCTTCACTCTCGAGGACTTCCTCGAGCAGCTTCAGCAGATGAAGAAGATGGGCTCCATGAAGAAGATGCTCGGGATGCTCCCGGGCATGGGGCAGATGAAGCAGCAGCTGGACCACTTCGACGAGCGCGAGATCGACCGCACCGAGGCGATCATCCGCTCGATGACTCCGGGCGAGCGACGCAACCCGAAGGTTCTCAACGGCTCGCGTCGGCTGCGTATCGCCCGCGGTTCCGGCATGACCGTCACGGATGTGAACCAGCTCGTGCAGCGCTTCGAGCAGGCCGCGAAGATGATGAAGACCGTCGCTCGTGGGGGTACCCCCAACATCCCCGGCATGGGACCCGTGCCTGGTATGGGACGACCCGGCGCGTCGTCCAAGCGAGGGAAGAAGAGCAAGTCCTCGTCCGGCAAGTCCCGCTCGGGAAACCCTGCGAAGCGTGCAGCGGAGAACGCGGGCATCGCGTCCTCCACGACCACGCCCACCGGATCGGGATTCGGGATCGGCGGCGGTGCTGCCCAGGCTCCGAGCGAGGCCGACCTCGCCGAGATCCAGAAGCTCTTCGGCAAGAACTGAGTGCACTCAGCGCGGCGCCGAGAGCGCTTCGCCGAGTGCCTCCTCGGCACGTCGGTCTGAGCTCGGCTTCGGACGTGTGACGACCTGCCCCAGGGCGAGCGCGCCGAGCGTGAGCACGAATCCGATCGCCTGAGGCGCGGTGAAACGCTCGCCGGCGACCACCAACCCCAGAAGTGTCGCGACGATGGGGGACAGGAGTGCAAGGAGCCCCGGCGCGACGACCGGCAGCTGCTGGACGCCTCGGAACCAGAGCGTGTACGCGATGATTCCCCCGGCGGTGGCGAGCCACAGGTAGCCGAGAGCGGCATTGCCGTCGATCTCCCGAGGCACGCCCTCGACCATCAGAGTGACCGGTAGCAGCAGCATGCCGCCCGCGCTGAGCTGCCAGCCCGCGTAGGACACGGGCCCCACCCCGACGGGGCGACCCCAGCGTTTGGTGAGGATCATGCCCACACCCGTCGCTGTGACACCGCCGAGCGCAGCGAGAACGCCCCAGAGATCGAGTTCGGCGGCCGGGCCGAGCACGACCAGAGCGACGCCTCCCGCGCCCACGAGAGCCGCTGCGGCCGTGATCGGCCGGATGCGCTCGTGCAGGACGAGCGCTCCGAGGGCCAGGACGATGAGTGGCTGCGCTCCGGCGACGGCGGCGGCGACGCCGCCGGGAAGCCGCTCCGCGGCCAGGAACAGCAGAGGGAAGAAGGCGCCGATGTTGAGCGCGCCGAGGGCGAAGGACTTCCACCACCACGACCCTGACGGAAACCGCCGACTGATGGCGACCGCGAGAAGACCCGCAGGGAGTGAGCGGAGCAGACCCGCGAACAGTGGGTGCCCGGCCGGAAGCAGTTCGGTGGTCACGAGGTAGGTGGTGCCCCAGGCGACGGGAGCAAGAGCAGTGGTCAGCACGAGCGTCATGCGGTTCATGCCTTCAGCCTGCGACCATGGAACCGATGAGTCCAACGCATAATTGCACCATCACGCATGAAGAGAGATCATGAATCGTGGAACTCCAACAACTGCGGTACGTCGTGGAAGTCGCCGACACCCTGAGCTTCACCCGCGCCGCCGAGCGATGCTTCGTGACGCAGTCCGCGCTGAGCCATCAGGTCGCCTCACTCGAACGCGAACTCGGCCGGCGCTTGTTCGTTCGCTCCAGTCGCCAGGTGCGCCTGAGCGAGGCGGGCGAGGCATTCCTCGGTCATGCGCGCGCTGCCCTCCGAGCTGCTGAAAGAGCCAGAGAGGATGCGGCCGCGGTAGACGGTGTCGTCGAGGGGACGCTTCGGGTCGGTGTCATCCCTACGGTGACCGCCGTCGACGTGCCGGCCGTGCTCGTCGCCTACCGTGCGGCGTACCCGGACGTGCGGGTGGAACTGCAGGTCGGGAACAGTGATGTCCTGATGCGCCGGCTCCGGCACGATGAGCTCGATGTCGCCCTGCTGGGCCTGCGCGAAGGCGTTGAACCTCTGGGAGTGGCGTCCCGTGTTCTCTCTCGTGAGCGGCTCGTCGCCGTCTTCCCTCGAGGGCACGAGCTCGCGCACAGGAGCGACATCGCACTGGAGGACCTCGCGGGGATGACGTTCGCGGACTTCCCCGTCGCGACTTCGGGACGAGCCCAGAGTGACGCGGCTTTCCACGCGGCCGATCTCACGCGCGATGTGGCTTTCGAAGCCGACTCCGCGACCCTCATCCTCGGCTTGGTGGAGGCGGGATTGGCGGTGACCTTGCTGGCGCCGGGAACCGTCCAGCGCTCCGCGTTCGACGTGTCCATCTCGACAGTGCGCGGTGGCCCGGTGCGGGTCGAGTATCTCGCCTGGGATACGGCGGCACCGAGGAACGTCGCTCGCGCGTTCCTCGGTGTCATGGAAGCCGTCACGTCGAGCTGGGAGAGTTCGGACAGCGCATGGAGAAGCGGGTCCGGAGCATGAGCTCCGAACCCGCTTCGCCTTCGTGTCAGATCACTTCACGTCGTCGTCGACCCAGTCCATCGACTTCGTGACGGCCTTGCGCCACAGCCGCAGCTGACGGTCGCGCTCTGCTTCGTCCATCGACGGCTCCCAGCGCTTGTCCTCCTGCCAGTTGGCGGAGAGGTCGTCGAGCCCGTTCCAGAATCCGACTGCGAGGCCTGCCGCATAAGCGGCACCGAGGGCCGTGGTCTCCGCGACGACCGGACGCACCACCGGCACGCCGAGGACATCCGCCTGGAACTGCATGAGCGCGTCATTCGCGACCATGCCGCCGTCGACCTTGAGCTCGGTGAGGTCCACACCGGCGTCCGCATTCACGGCGTCGAGCACGTCGCGCGTCTGGAAGGCGACGGCCTCGAGCGCTGCGCGAGCGATGTGGTTCTTGTTCGCGTAACGGGTGAGCCCGACGATCGCGCCTCGGGCGTCAGGACGCCAGTACGGTGCGAACAGGCCGGAGAAGGCGGGCACGATGTACACGCCGCCGTTGTCCTCGACCTTGTCGGCCAGCTCTTCCACCTCAGGGGCAGAGGAGATGATGCCGAGCTGGTCGCGCAGCCACTGGATCAGGGATCCGGTGACGGCGATGGAGCCCTCCAGCGCATAGTGCGTCGCCTGGTCGCCGAGCTTGTAGCCGACGGTCGTGAGCAGCCCGTTCTTCGAGTGGACGATCTCCTCGCCCGTGTTGAAGATGAGGAAGCAGCCCGTGCCGTAGGTGTTCTTGCTCTCGCCCTTCTGGAAGGCGGCCTGCCCGAACGTCGCGGCCTGCTGGTCGCCCAGGATGCCGGCGATCGGGGTCTCGCGAAGCAGCGAAGAGTCCTCCGCCGCACCGTAGACCTCGGAAGAGGAGCGGATCTCGGGCATCATCGAGCGCGGCACGCCGAACGCCTCGAGGATGTCGTCGCGCCACTCGAGCGTCTCGAGATCCATGAACATCGTGCGCGACGCGTTCGTCACGTCCGTGACGTGCACACCGCCGTCGACGCCGCCGGTCAGGTTCCAGAGGACCCAGCTGTCGGTCGTTCCGAAGATCAGGTCGCCGGCCTCCGCCTTCTCGCGAGCGCCGTCGACATTCTCGAGGATCCAGGCGATCTTGGTTCCCGAGAAGTAGGTCGCCAGGGGGAGTCCGACGACGGGCTTGAACCGCTCCACGCCGCCGTCTGCCGCGAGACGATCGACGATCGCCTGCGTGCGGGTGTCCTGCCACACGATCGCGTTGTAGGCGGGCTTGCCGGTGGTCTTGTCCCAGACCACCGCGGTCTCGCGCTGGTTGGTGATGCCGACGGCCGCGATGTCGTGGCGCGTCAGGTCGGCGCGGCTCAGGGCGAGTCCGATGACCTCCTGGACGTTGCGCCAGATCTCCGAGGCGTCGTGCTCGACCCAGCCGGCCTTCGGCAGGATCTGCTCGTGCTCCTTCTGGCCCGTCGCGATGATGCTGCCCTTCTTGTCGAAGATGATCGCGCGGCTCGAAGTCGTTCCCTGGTCGATGGCGAGGATGTAGTCAGCCATGTTGTTCTCCTTTGAATTCAGGTCGTTCAGGCGAGGTGCAGCAGGACGGGCGCTGCGGCGGCGGCGATCGCGCCACCGATCAGCGGACCGACCACCGGGACCCAGGAGTAGGACCAGTCGCTGGAACCCTTGCCCTTGATCGGGAGGATCGCGTGTGCGATACGCGGACCGAGGTCGCGGGCAGGGTTGATCGCGTAACCGGTCGGGCCACCGAGCGAGGCACCGATAGCGACGACGAGCAGAGCGACGGGGAGGGCCGTGAGCGGTCCGAGGCCTCCGGGGGTTCCCACCTCGATGTCGCCGTAGTCCGCGAACGCGAGGATCACGAAGACCAGAACGAAGGTGCCGATGATCTCGGTGACCAGGTTCCATCCGTAGGAGCGGATCGCGGGGCCGGTGGAGAAGACGCCCAGCTTGTTGGCGGCCTCCGGCTCCTCGTCGAAGTGCTGCTTGTAGGCGAGCCACACGACGATCGCACCGATGATCGCACCGACGAGCTCCGCCGCGGTGGCGACGAGGAACATCGGGAAGTCGATCGTGCCGGAGATCAGCAGTCCGATGCCGACGGCCGGGTTGAGGATGGCACCGGAGTACGCGGAGACGAGCACACCGGCGAAGACCGCCAGACCCCATCCCCAGTTGACCATCAGGAAGCCGCCGCCGAAGCCCTTGTTCTTCGCGAGCGCGACGTTGGCGACGACACCACATCCGAGCAGGACCAGCATCGCTGTTCCTACCAGTTCGGAGAGAAAGTAGAGACCGAGATTCACATCAGCCATGTCTTCTTTGACCTTTCTTGTGTGTCGGGGCCCCTCTGCCCCGACACTTTATGGGAGTTGCACCGCGAGGAGGGCGGCAGTCCGAGACCCCGTCAGCCGCGGGCGCGGGACGGGATATCGAGTCCGTGACGTTCGTTCAACAGTTCGCGGGTCTGCTCGACCTCGGCATCGTGGCGCGCTCGGTCCCAGCCGAGCATCGGCGCGAGGGCATCGGCGATCTCGTCAAGAACCTCGGCGGTCGCCCCGCCGGTGAACGCGATGCTCGTGCGACGCAGGATGACATCCTCCAGGCGGGTCACCAGCTCGTTCTGCACCATCCACTCGAGTTCACGCGTGGAGAGGTCACCGCCGGCGAGTGGCGCGTCCGCACCCTGCTCGACGAACTCCCAGACCTGTGCCGCGCGGGTACCGTATCGGGCCAGCAGCTGATCGGCACGTGCGCCGGCGCCGGGAAGGTTCTCCTGGAACCAGATGCGCTTGGCCTTCTCGGTGCGGGGGAACTCGCGCCCACCGCCGATCGCGCGCCCTGCCGTCGAGACCGTCCTGGTGCGATCGATCAGGCCGAGCACCGTGTCGGAGAGGGACTCGCCGAGTGCGCGGAACGTGGTCCACTTGCCGCCGACGAGGCTCACAAGCGGCACGGCGCCCTTCTGGTCGACCTCGACGCGGTAGTCGCGGGAGACGAACCCGGGGGCCGTGTCCTCGTGACGAGGCAGGGGACGGATTCCCGAGAACTTGTAGACGATCTGCTCGCGCGACACCGGAATGGTGGGGAACACGTGGTGGATGAGATCGAAGAAGTAGTCGACCTCCTCCTCGGTGCACACGGCCACTTCGCGTGGATCGGCATCGATGTCAGTGGTGCCGACGAGAACGCGTCCCTTGAGGGGGTAGATGAGGACGATGCGACCGTCGGAGTGCTCGAAGAAGATCTCGCGTCCGCGGGTCGCCTCGAGCAGTTCGGGGTGGTCGAGCACGATGTGCGAGCCCTTGGTTCCTCCCATGAACCTCGTCTCGGTGCCGAGGGCATCGTTCGTGAGGTCGGTCCAGGGACCCGATGCGTTCACGACGACATCGGCCTGCACGGAGAACTCCGTGCAGCTCTCACGGTCGCGGAGCACGACCTTGTCGCCGTCACGAGAGACGGCTTCGACGTAGTTCAGCGCGTGCGCGCTCGGGTGGGCGGATCGTCCGTCCTGGAGCACGTCCAGAGCCAGGCGCTCGGGGTCGTGCATCGAGGCGTCGTAGTAGGTCGCGGTGTACTTGATCTTGGGGTCGAGAGAAGGCAGCTCGGCGAGCGACTTCTTGCGGCCGAGGAAACGGTGTCGCGGAACGGTGCCACCATCGCGCGAGAAGGTGTCGTAGATCGTCAGCCCGATCTTGATGAGGAAGGCTCCGCGCTCCTGCGGCTTGCCGCTCTTGTGCGTGAGGAAGCGCAACGGCGCGGAGAGGATGCCCGAGAAGGTCGAGTAGATCGGGATGGTCGTCTCGAGCGGCTTCACGTAGTGAGGGGCGATCTTCAGAAGACCGTTGCGCTCCTCCACGGATTCGCGGACGAGTCGGAACTCGCCGTTCTCGAGGTAGCGGATGCCGCCGTGGATCATGTGGCTCGACGCGGAGGAGGCGCCGGAGGCGAAGTCCCCTCGTTCGACGAGCACGACGTCGACTCCCTGCAGCGCCAGGTCGCGGAACGTGGAGATTCCGTTGATCCCGCCGCCGATGACGAGGACGCTCGTGCGCCCGGATTCGCGGACAGCGCGAATCTCCGCGCGCTCCGCCGACGAGTGTGTCGAATCGATCATCGTCGACCCTCTCTTCCTTGCTTGCCACCAGCATCGACCTGTGTGACATCCCGCGCAAGCCCACTGCACATATGTGCAAGGATCGAAGCTGAGGAGGACGTCATGGCCGGTGCAAGCGCGGAATCTCGCGACAGCAAGCTGATCGCGGCGCTCACAGCGGCGCAGCTCTACTACATGCAGGACAAGACCATGGAGGTCATCGCGAAGGAACTCGGCACGTCGAGATCATCGGTCTCACGTCTGCTGAGCTTCGCGCGGGAGAGCGGACTGGTCGACATCAGGATCAACTCGCCGCTCGAGCGTCTCGGGATGCTCGAACACCGGATCCGGGATCGGCATCGAGTGGCCGCGCACGTCGTGCCGATGCCGGAGATCCTCAGCGAGGTCGAGCGCCTTGAGCGCGTGGCTCTGACGGCAGGGCGTCTGCTGTCGCAATTCGTCGATTCGAACATGGTCATCGGCGTCGCGTGGGGGTCGACGATCAGCGCTGTGAGTCGTGGACTCACCCAGAAGGAGACCCACAACACGACCTTCGTGCAGCTCAACGGCGCAGGCAACACCCAGACCACGGGCGTCGAGTACTCCAGCGACATCCTGCAGCGATTCGGCAGTGCGTTCGGCGCGCAGGTCCAGCAGTTCCCGGTGCCCGCGTTCTTCGACGATCCTGCGACGCGCGAGGCGATGTGGCGTGAACGCAGCACGCGACGTGTGCTCGATCTGCAGGCGAAGATGGATGTCGCCGTGTTCAGCCTCGGTTCGCCCGCTGCCGAGGTGCCGAGCCGTGTCTATGTGGGCGGGTACCTCGGTCGTGATGACTATCGCAGCCTCCGCGAGGACCATGCGATCGGCGATGTCGCCACCGTCTTCTTCCGCTCCGACGGGTCGTGGCGGGACATCCGGGTGAACGCGCGCGCCACGGGCCCCGGCCTGGATCGACTCCGTCGGGTTCCACGCCGCGTGTGCGTCGTATCCGGCATCCCGAAGCTGGTGAGCCTCCGCGCCGCCCTGGCGGCCGGACTCATCACCGATGTGGTCCTGGACGAGGGACTCGCGAGGCGCCTCGTCGAGGACTGAACAGCGGCGTCCGCCGTCAGGCGTGCCGGGAGCTACGGCTCTTCGGTCGACGACTCGGGTCCGGAACGGAACTCCCTGATCAGATGATGCACGACCGCTGCGAGGTCGCCGTCCGCGGCGTCGGCGACGGCGAGCTGACGCGCGTAGCTGGCACCGCCGTCCAGGATCGTGGCGATGCCGCCGAACTCCCGGCCGCATCCGAGTTCGACAGCGGTCGGTGCCAGTGATTCGAGAGCTTCGGACAGATGCTCGCGAACGGGGCGCTGTGTGCCTGTCGCATCCACGATCACACGGGCGTCGAGCCCGTAGCGTGCCGCCCTCCACTTGTTCTCGCGGTGGAACCAGGCGGGAAGCTCGGGGAGGGTCCTCCCTTCGTCGAGCTGACGTGAGAAGTCCTCGACCAGGACCTGCACGAGCGCGGCGACCGAGGCGAGCTCGGGCAACGTCGACAGCCCGTCGCAGGCGCGCACCTCGATGGTCCCCCAGCGCGGAGCGGGACGGATGTCCCAACGCACCTCCGTGGCATCGGCCATCACCCCGGTGCGCACCATGTCGTCGAGATACGATTCGTATTGCGCCCAGTCGTGCAGGGGCCAGGGGAGCCCGGCGGTGGGAAGCTGCTGGAACACGAGCGCGCGGTTCGATGCGTAGCCGGTCCGCTCTCCCGCCCAGTAGGGACTCGACGCGGCGAGCGACTGCAGATGAGGGAGGTAGCCCGCGAGGGCGTTGATGATGGGGAAGACCTTGCGCTGATCCTCGACGCCGATGTGCACGTGGATGCCCCAGATCATCATGTTGCGCCCCCACCACTGGGTGCGCTCGATCAGCGTGTGGTAGCGCGACTTGTCGGTCACCTGCTGGTCGTACCACTGTGCGAACGGGTGACTTCCCGCCGACAGCAGCTCGATGCCAGCGGGATCCGTCGCCGCGCGGACCGCCGCGATGGCGTTCCCGATGTCGTCGACCGCGTGCGCGACGGAGTCGCCGATGCCGCTCGTCACCTCGATCGTGTTGGTGAGCAGCTCGCCCGTGACGGTGTGTCGCTCGTCCGCACTCTCGGCTTCGAGCGCGGCGAGCAGTTCGGGTGCGCGCCCGACGAGGTCACCGCTCACCGGATCGGCGAGCATGATCTCCCATTCGAGACCGACGGTGGACCGGGCCGAAGAGGCGAACTCGAGTTTCACCCGCACAGTCTGGCACGCAGCAGGCGCGACACGGCAACGGGGGTTTCGCCACGTTTCGCGCCCGGCCCTCGGATCTGGCAGAATAGAGGGTCGGACGACCTGCTCGACCCTCTATCCAGCAGGAGTCCACACTCATTAGAGCTTCCGCCGGGTGTGCACCCCACTCTCCAGGCGACCGGTTCGTTTCCTTCCACACAATTCAGGAGAATCGTGGCTGTCAAGATTCGTCTCAAGCGCCTGGGCAAGATCCGCGCGCCGTACTACCGCATCGTCGTCGCCGACTCGAAGACCAAGCGCGATGGTCGCGTGATCGAGGAGATCGGCAAGTACCACCCCACCGAGGAGCCCTCGTTCATCGAGGTCGACTCCGAGCGTGCGCAGTACTGGCTCTCCGTCGGCGCACAGCCGACCGAGCAGGTCGCTGCCATCCTCAAGATCACGGGTGACTGGGGCAAGTTCAAGGGCGACAAGGACGCGAAGTCCACGCTCAAGGTCGCCGAGCCGAAGGCCCCCTTCGAGATCGACGCGTCCAAGAAGTCCGTCGTCAAGCCCAAGGCCGAGAAGAAGGCGGAGGCTCCTGCTGAGGAGGCTCCCGCCGCGGCCGACGCGGAGGCCGCTGAGGCTCCCGCAGCAGACGCAGAGTAATCCGCCGTGCTCGCCGCCGCGCTCGAACACATCGTCAAGGGGATCGTCGATCACCCGGAAGATGTCCGCATCAACGAATCCACATCGCCGCGAGGCGACCTCCTCGAGGTGCGTGTGCACCCCGATGACCGTGGACGCGTGATCGGGCGCGGCGGCCGCACCGCGAAGGCCCTTCGCACCCTCGTCAGCGCACTCGCTGACGGGCGGCGGGTCCGCGTCGATGTCGCGGATGACTGACGTGGTGGCGAAGGACCGCAACCAGGGCAAGAACCAGCTGCGAGTCGGGCGTCTCGTCAAGGCGCATGGGCTCAAGGGCGGACTCAAGCTCGAGCTGTACACTGACAACCCCGAGGGGCGCTTCGTCCCCGGAGCCGGCTTCACGTTGCAGGTGCCCGAGGCATCTCCGTGGCACGGCAAGGAGATCACGGTGCGCGAGTACCGGGTGATGAACGGCAACCCCGTCGTGTTCTTCCAGGATGTCGAGGACCGCGACGCGGCTGACAGCCTCGTCCGTGCCATCCTCTGGATCGATCAGGATGTCGACGAGGCCGAAGACGATGCGTGGTTCGATCACCAGCTCGTCGGCCTCGAGGTGGTCCGCGACGAAACCGTGATCGGTCGGGTCGTTCGGGTGGAGCATTTCCCCGCACAGGACCTCCTCATCGTCAAGGCAGGCGAGGACGAGGTGATGGTGCCCTTCGTCTCCGCCATCGTCCCCACCGTCGATGTGCAGGCCGGTCGCGTGATCGTCACCCCGCCGCCCGGCCTCTTCGAGGAGCTCCCGGAGTCCACTGACGCCGAGCCGCAGGCAGGCGCGGACGCCGACGCGTCCGAGTGATCGCTGATACGGGTCCCCGTGCGCATCGACATCCTCTCGATCTTTCCGTCCTACTTCGACGGTCTGACCCTCTCGCTGCTCGGAAAGGCTCAGGCGACCGGGATCATCGATCTCCGCATCCGAGACCTTCGCGACTGGACATCGGACCGTCATCGCACCGTTGACGACACCCCCTACGGCGGCGGAGCGGGCATGGTGATGAAGCCGGAGCCCTGGGGACTCGCCCTCGATGACATCAGCGAAGCAGCTGCCGCAACGGTCGCTGAACGTCCCACCATCATCTTCCCGTCGCCCGCCGGAGAGGTGTTCACCCAGAAGACCGCGCGTGATCTGGCGACTCGCGAGCATCTCATCTTCGGCTGCGGCCGCTACGAGGGCATCGACGAGCGCGTGTTCGAGTACGCCGCCGAGCGGGGCGATGTCCGGCTGATCAGTCTCGGCGACTACGTCCTCAACGGGGGAGAGGTCGCCACGATGGCGATGATCGAGGCCATCGGCCGGCTGATCCCTGGTGTCGTCGGCAATCCCGAGAGCCTCGTCGAGGAATCCCACGAGGACGGTCTGCTCGAGTATCCGTCGTACACCAAGCCCGCATCGTGGCGGGGACGATCGGTGCCCGACGTGTTGCTGAGCGGAAACCATGCGGCGATCGCCGCGTGGCGCCACGAGCAGCAGATCGAGAGAACACGGTCGCGCCGTCCCGATCTCCTCGACGACACGTCGCCGTCTTCCTGACCGAGGCCTCGAACCGGGAACGTGTCTCTCAGAGCATGCGCTCGGAGGCGCCGTCGATCTCGAACACGACCCCGTGTGGGTGCCTCAGCCCGAGTGCGGTCGAGGCATCCAACCCCCGCAGTTCCGCACGCAACATGCGCCCGATCATCTCGTGACTGATGAGGAGGGGGATGCCTTGTGACACCCATCCGCAGCTGCTGAGCGCCTTGCGTGCGCGCGCTCTGGCCTGCGCGTAGCTCTCCCCGCCGGGAAACGCCCACCCGTAGCGGTTGGCCGCCCGCTCTTCCCTTGCGGTCGGATACTCCGCGTCGATCTCCTCCCATGTCAGGCCGCTGAGCTCGCCATGGTCGAGCTCAGCGAGCTCGGGCACCTCGACCACGTCCGCACCGAGGCGCTCTGCGACGATCGTCGACGTGTGTACCGCCCTGCCGAGCGGACTGGAGCACACCGTGCGCACGTCGACGTCCGTCAACCGATCCGCGATCGCATGCGCTTGTTCGACTCCCTCGGGAGTGAGGGGGGAATCGAGCCGCCCCTGCAGGCGATGCTCTCTGTTCCACTGGGTCTGCCCGTGACGCGCGAGGAGCACTCGCTTCGGCACATGACGATCCTGCGGAATCATGGACTCAGGATGGCACACCGGAGCGCCGACCGCGCCTGAGTGCTACGTCTGCACGACCCGATACGACGATCAGTACCGTGGCAGGTCAGTCGACGCCGAGGAACGACCGGTCGGTCAGGATGATCGGGCCCTGCTCGGTGATCGCGATCGTGTGCTCGGAGTGCGCGCCGCGGGACCCGTCTGCGCTGCGCAGCGTCCACCCGTCGGGGTCTGTGACGAGCTCGTCGGTCGTGGCGAGAAGCCAGGGCTCCAGGGCGAGGACGAGGCCGGCGCGCAGGGGGAAGCCACGACCGGGGCGGCCGTCGTTGGGGACGTGGGGATCGCCGTGCATCGTCCGGCCGACGCCGTGGCCGCCGAAGTCGGTGTTGATCGAGTAACCCTCACCGTGTGCGATCGTGGCGACCGCTGCGGAGATGTCGCCGATGCGGTTCCCGACGGAGGCGGCGTCGATCGCCGCGGTCAGGGCGCGCTCGGTCGTGTCGATGAGTCGGAGATCTTCGTCGCTGGCTGTTCCGACGACGAACGAGACGGCGGAATCGGCGACCCAGCCGTCGACTGCGACAGCGAAGTCGAGGGTGACGAGGTCGCCATCGCGGAGCACGTAGTCATGGGGGAGGCCGTGCAGCACGGCGTCGTTGACGGAGGTGCAGATGACCTTCCCGAACGGACTCGCTCCGAACGAGGGGTGATAGTCGATGTAGCACGACTCGGCGCCGGCGCGACGGATCATGTCGTGTGCGCGACGATCGATCGAGAGCAGGTTGGTTCCGACCTTGGTCTCGTCACGCAACGTCGCCAGGGTTTCGGCGACGAACCGCCCTGCGGCGCGCATCTCTTCGATCTCGGCGGGGGTGCGCAGTTCGATCATCGGTTGTCCTCTCGTCCCTCCCATTCTCCCTGATCGTGAGGCCGAGGAAGGCCGAGCGCTCTCAGCGAACACAGGAGCGCGCGTCGGATCGTCGTCGTACGATCTCAGCATGTGGTTGCGACAGGCCTACTTCCGATGGCTTCTCCCGGCGGCCTTCCTGCTGCCCCTGTGGCTGCTGATCGGGTGGGGTGTCTTCCAGGGCGGCTGGTCGATCCTGTGGGTGCTGCTCGTCGCCATGCCCTCCGTGTTCCTCGGGCAGCTTCTCCTCACCCTTCTGACGCGGTCCCGTCCGTCCGTGCGCATCGAGCGAGCGGTCTCGTGGTGGGACGTCGCCGGGTTCACGATCTGGAACGGCCTCACGATCGCGGTCGGGTTCTTCATCGACGGCGCATTCCCGTGGTTGCTCACGGGGGCTATCGTCGCGGGGATCGCGCTGATCTGGCTGCAGTTGTGGCAGTTGTGGAACGAAGCGAGGGGAAGTGGGGCGCGGTTGCGCGAGACCATCTCCTGGTCCACGATGCCCACCGTCGATGAGCCGACCGTGCCGACGCGTGCGCACGAGGTCATCGTGGTGCGGGAGACGGACATCCGGGACTGACACCGCGTTTTGGCCCGTCACCGCATTCGTGGCAGAATGGATGTTTGTGCTGTGACCGGCTCTGCCACAGGGGAGCCCGCGGACGCGTCAGCTCCGTACAGCTCAACCCTTTTCTTGTTCCTTTGAATACATGCATGCGACCTGTGGCGGGTGCAGAGAGAGACGATCATGCAGATCCTCGACGCCGTCGACGCGGCTTCCCTCCGTTCGGACATCCCGGACTTCTTCCCCGGTGACACCGTCAAGGTGCACGTCAACATCACCGAGGGCAACCGCTCTCGTATCCAGGTCTTCCAGGGCGTCGTCATCGGTCGCCAGGGTGACAGCGTGCGCGAGACGTTCACCGTGCGCAAGATCAGCTTCCAGGTCGGCGTCGAGCGTACCTTCCCGGTGCACTCCCCGGTGATCGACCACATCGAGGTCGTCACCCGTGGTGACGTGCGTCGCGCGAAGCTCTACTACCTCCGCCAGCTGCGTGGCAAGAAGGCGAAGATCAAGGAGAAGCGCGACCGCTGAGTCGACGCATCTCCGAAGCACCCCGGGACACGATGTCCCGGGGTGCTTTGTTCTCCGTCCGGTGTGCGACCCTAGATATCGTCGCCGCGCGCCGGCGCATGATCGTGAAGGAACCAGATGACTGAATCCCCATCCGCGCCCCCGTCCAGACGACGCCGCGGGTTCCTGGTCTTCCTTCGAGACGTGCTGGTGATCGTGGTGATCGCCGCGTTGGTCTCCTTCGTCGTGAAGACCTTCGTGGTCCGTTCGTTCTACATCCCCTCCGCGTCGATGGAGCGCACCCTCCTGGTCAACGACCGCATCCTCGTCGACGAGCTCACTCCGCGCTGGACCGACTACGCGCGCGGAGACGTCGTCGTCTTCAAGGACCCGGGAGGCTGGCTGGACGGACAGCCACAGACGCCCGCACAGCCGCCTCTGGTCGAGGCCGTCGACTGGGTACTGAACTTCGTGGGCATCTCCGCCACCGACTCCCAGGATCATCTCGTCAAACGGGTGATCGGTCTTCCTGGCGACCACGTGGTCTGCTGCAATGCGCTCGGACAGATCACGATCAACGGTGCGCCCATCGACGAGCTCAGCTACCTGAATCTCCCTCAGGGCGACACTGCCGCGTCGAACGAGCCGTTCGATGTCGTGGTCCCGGAGGATTCCGTGTGGCTGCTGGGCGACAACAGGGACCGCTCGCGCGACGCCCGCGCGCACCAGGACCTGCCCAGCGGAGGCTTCGTCCCGATGGAGAACATCGTGGGCAAGGCGTTCCTCACGACCTGGCCGTTGAACCGGCTGGGACCGATCGACGGCCACCACGAGATCTTCAACGGCGTTCCGGATCCGGAATGACCGTCATCGCGCCGAAGCTCACCCTGGAACGTCGGCTCCTCGGTGAATGCGAACTGATCATCTCCCTGGACGAGGTCGGTCGTGGTGCGCTCGCGGGGCCGGTCGCGGTGGGTGCTGCCGTGATGGATGCGACCGGTGCCCGCCGTCGTGTGCCCGAAGGATTGCGTGATTCGAAGCTCGTGACGGAGAAGCGCAGGCCGGAGGTGGCCGCCCGTGCCGCCGCGTGGGTGCAGGCGTCAGCGGTCGGTTGGGCGAGTGCGGCGGAGGTCGACGAGGTCGGCATCATGAGGGCGCTCGGACTCGCCGCGTCCCGCGCGGTCTCGGCCGTCGCTGCGCAGGGGGCCGTGCTCGACGGAGCCCTTATCCTGCTCGACGGGAACCACGACTACGTGTCGAAGGTGCACCCGACTCCGCTGAATGTGCGTCCAGTGGTCAAGGCGGACCGTGATTGTGCTTCGGTATCGGCGGCCTCCGTCATCGCGAAGGTCGCGCGGGACGGCTACATGGCGGAGCTTCATGAGACGCATCCCGCGTATCAGTGGAACCGCAACAAGGGCTATGCCAGCATTGAGCACCGCGATGCGATCCGGACGATCGGGCTGTCGCCGCACCACAGGGCGTCGTGGGCCATAGCTGACGCTCCCACGCTGTTCTGACAGAGGCACCGAGGACGCGCCCCGGTAGCCGATGACGCTCGCCGGTGCCCGCGACTCTAGGATGGACACATCATGGATGAGGAAGCCTTCGACGACTACGACCGCGAACTCGAGCTGGCACTGTTCCGGGAGTATCGGGATGTGGTGTCGCAGTTCCAGTACGTCGTGGAGACCGAGCGCCGGTTCTACCTGGCCAATGACGTGAACGTCGTCCGCCGGGACACCGAGCACGACTTCTATTTCGAGATCTCGATGACGGACGTCTGGGTGTGGGACATCTACCGTGCCGATCGCTTCGTGAAGGCTGTGCGCGTGCTCACGTTCAAGGACGTCAACGTCGAGGAGCTGCAGCGCAGGGAGTTCGAACTCCCGCAGGAGCTCTCGCTCGACGGCGAGTGACGAAGGCTCTCGCGCCGATGCGCCCGGACCCACTCCACACTGCGCTGAAGAGCTGACTTCTCCCCAGACGCCGTGAATCTGCAGCCGTGCCCCGACCCCGGGAAGCGTGTCCACGTGATGCTGGGCAGATGGCAGCGAAGGATGAACTCGGAAGAGCCGGAGAAGACCGCGCCGCGCAACATCTGAGGAGCAGCGGGTACACCGTGCTCGCGAGGAACTGGCGGTGCGCACAGGGTGAGATCGACATCGTCGCCGTATGCGGCGATCATCTCGCCGTGGTGGAGGTCAAGACACGGAGGACGGACGCATTCGGGCACCCGTTCGAGGCGATCGACGCGCGCAAGCGCCGGCGGCTCTGGCAACTGGCGCAGGCGTGGATCGCAGAGCATCCGGGAGTCGCGCGAGGGCGAGACGTGCGCCTCGAGGCGATCGGCATCATCGGAGCCGATCCGACCACCGGTGTGCTCGAGCATCTCGTGGACATCGCGTGAGCACCGCGCGCACCTGGGCCGTCGCACTGACCGGCGTGGACGGACACCTTGTCGAGGTCGAGGCCGACATGTCGAGCCAGACGCCCGAGTTCCGGATCATCGGTCTTCCTGACAAGTCATTGGGCGAAGCCGTCCAGCGCGTGCACAACGCCTGCAAGAACGCCGGTTTGGATCTGCCACGTCGACGGCTCACCGTCAATCTCTCGCCCGCAAGCCTTCCGAAGCATGGCGCCGGGTTCGACCTGGGCGTGGCCGTGGCGTGTCTGGCGGCGGGCGGAGCCGTCGAGTCGCGTTCCATCGCCCGGACGGTCCATATCGGTGAACTCGGTCTCGACGGCAGGATCCGACCGGTGCCCGGTGTCCTCCCTGCGGTCTTCGCGGCGGCACGAGCGGGATTCGAGACGGCGATCGTGCCATACGGGAACGAGGCAGAGGCGAGGCTGGTGCCCGGTATCGACGTACGCGCAGCCGGGTCTCTGGCGGAGGTCGCCGTCTGGCACGGCGCCGACGTGGAGGTGCCCGATGTCGAATTCGTGGAGGTCGCATCCGACACGCGGAGCTCGCGCGAGGCCCTCGATCTCGCCGACGTGATCGGGCAGGAGGAGGCCGTCGAAGCTCTCGTCGTCGCCGCTGCCGGTGGGCACCACTTGCTCTTGAGCGGTCCTCCGGGCGCCGGAAAGACGATGCTCGCTCGGCGTCTCCCCGGCATCATGCCCGCACTCGATGAAGAGGAGGCACTCGAGGTCGCATCCGTTCGCTCGCTCAGCGGAGAAGCGGTGTCCGCGCTGGATTCTCTCCCTCCGCTGGAGGCCCCGCACCACAGCGCGTCGGTCGCGGCACTGGTCGGTGGCGGGTCCCGTGCCGCGAGACCGGGAGCGATAGCGCGTGCGCACCGCGGCGTGTTGTTCCTCGACGAAGCGGCCGAGTTCTCACGCGTCGCGCTGGATGCCCTGCGCCAGCCGTTGGAGTCGGGGGTGATCGCTGTGCATCGGGCCGGATTCACCGCGACCTTCCCCGCGAAATTCCAGCTCGTGCTCGCGATGAATCCCTGTCCCTGCGGAAATCATGGGGTGCGCGGTGCGGAATGCGTGTGCCCGCCGATGGCGATCAGACGCTACGCCACCCGTCTGTCCGGACCGCTCCGCGATCGCATCGACATCGATCTCCAGGTGACGAGGGTCGCCGCATCCCGGGCGACGGGTGACGCGAGTGCGGAGCTGACAACCGAGCGGGCGCGGGACCGTGTCGCGGACGCGCGGGCGAGAGCAGCGTCGCGTTGGCGGAGCACCCGATGGCGTCGTAATGCGGATGTGCCGGGCACCTGGCTGCGGCAGGGAGCGCTCCGGCTGCCCGCTTCGACGCGATCGCCGCTCGATCGCGCCCTGGAGCGTGGAGCGCTGACACTTCGCGGCTACGACCGCGTTCTCCGGGTCGCATGGACGATGGCGGACCTGGCTGCGCTGGACAGGCCGGGAACCGATGAGATCGGCCGCGCGCTGCACCTTCGACGGGGGTTGCCGCGATGATCGACGAGCTCCTGGCCGACGCCGAAGCTGTGGCCCTCACGGAACAGATCCACCCGGGTGGGAGTATGGACGAGTGCATGGCACGCGCCGCATGGACCGTGATCGCGGAGCCGGGCGATGCCGTCGCCGGCGCTCTGATCGCGGAGCTCGGTGCTGCGGAAGCACTCGCCGTGGCCGTAGGGCACTCGTCATCGCTGCTGTCTCCCGGGAGCGCGAACGCGGCGGCATCCCGGATGCTCGCCGACGGGCGTGCACGTTGGACCCCGCGGGCAGCACCACGAGCCGTGCTGGCAGCGCTCCACGGAGCCGCTGCCGCTGGTGTCCGGCTGCTGATTCCCGGCGACGCGGCGTGGCCCGCCGCCCTCGACGATCTCGGACCGCATGTCCCCGCCGCACTGTGGGTGCGGGGTCGTGTGGAGCTGCTCGACCATCAGCCTCGCGTGTCCATCGTCGGTGCGCGCGCCTCCTCGGGGTACGGCGAGCACGTGGCCTCAGAGATCGCGGGAGATCTGGCAGCCACAGGCGTGGTGATCGTTTCGGGCGGTGCGTACGGGATCGACGGAGCCGCCCACAGAGCTGCCCTCGGAGTGGAGGGCGCGACGGTGGCCTTCCTCGCCGGCGGGGTCGACCGTGCTTATCCGGCGGGGCACCAGGCGCTCCTGAGGCGGATCGCCGAAGAGGGGGCACTGGTGAGCGAGCCACCCTGCGGCACGGCGCCCACGAAGTGGAGGTTCCTGGCGAGGAATCGTCTGATCGCCGCACTGGGACACGCGACCGTCGTCGTGGAAGCGGGCTGGAGGAGTGGATCGCTGAACACCGCCGGTCACGCTGCGACGCTCGGGCGTCCACTCGGTGCCGTCCCCGGAGCGGTGACCTCCGCGTCCTCAGCGGGATGCCACCGGTTGCTGCGCGAGTACGACGCGCAGTGTGTCACATCGGCGCAGGAGGTGCGCGAGCTGTTCGGCGCGATAGGTCATCGACCCGACACGAGCCCGGGGGAGCGGGATCCTCACCACGCGCGCATCCTGGAGGTCATGACCGTTCGGGCACGCCTCTCCATCGACGAGGTCGCCCGCCGGTCGGGGCTCTCCCCTGATCGCGTTCGATCAGTGCTCGGACTACTGCACCTGGAAGGAGATGTCGCACTCGACAGCGCGGGGTGGCACCGGGCTGCGCCGCCCAGACGGTAACCGATCCGACGGCGAGGCTGCCGGTCAGGAAGCTCGATCGCGGCAAGCTGGGGTCATGGAGATCGCGGCGGCCGCAGACGCATTCGCCGACCACCTGCTGCGGGTGCGTCGGCTGTCGTCGGCGACGGTGAAGGCCTATCGCTCCGACCTTCGCGACCTCGCCGCTTCTGCAGGGGAAGTCGCCGTCGAGGACGTCGACCTGGAAGTCCTCCGGGACTGGCTCTGGAACGCCACGCAGCGTGGAGACGCGCGGTCCACTCTCGCGCGCCGCGCCGCGACCGCACGGTCCTTCTTCGGCTGGGCAACTGAACAGGGGATCGCCGCGCATGACCCGAGCCTGAGATTGGTCGCGCCGAAGAAGGGGAGGACGTTGCCGACGGTCGCCTCGCGCGATGCGATGTCCGAGCTCCTCGACGCGCATCGCGCCACAGCGTCGGAGGGTGACCCGCTGGCGCTGCGAGATCATGCCGTCCTCGAGCTGCTCTACGGGTCCGGTATCCGCGTCTCCGAGCTCTGCGGTCTGGACGTCGACGATCTCGACCTCGAGCGCGGCACAGCCCGAGTGGTCGGCAAGGGAGACAAGGAACGCGTCGTCCCCTACGGGGCGCCGGCACGAGATGCGCTCTCCGCGTACCTGCGAAGAGGAAGGCCGGTCCTCATCGCCAGATCACGGACCTTCACCCCCGCCGTGATGCTCGGAAGCAGAGGAGGGCGAGTGGGCCCGCGAACGGTGTACGAACTCGTCGCGCGTGTCCTGGCGCCGATCGTCGGCGCGGAGACGATCGGTCCGCACGCGCTCCGTCATACCGCCGCCACCCACCTCCTCGACGGCGGAGCGGACCTGCGGGCGGTGCAGGAGATACTCGGGCATGCCAGCCTCGGCACCACGCAGATCTACACGCACGTCTCGACCGAGCGCCTGACGGCCACCTACCGGCTCGCCCATCCCCGCGCCTGACTCCGACGACTCAGAAGCTCGATCACGTGGCTTCGCAGCAAGGGAGGAGCACTGCGCGCGGAACATCGCCGAAGAGCAGCATCGGGTTGATGTAGTCCCCGTCGAGACGCACGCCGAGATGGATCGCGCCGGGCGGTGTGTGCCCGCCACCATCGACCACTCCGATCTCCTGACCCTCCGCAACGAGGTCGCCGACCACGAGATCGGATCGCAACGGTTCGAATGTCGACACCAGCCCGCCGGCGTGCTCGATGGTGATGAGCTGCCGATCCACGACCGTCCCGCGGAAAGCGACGACTCCGTCAGCAGGAGCCGAGACCGTCGTCCCCATCGCGGCGCTGAGATCGACGCCACGATGCCCGGCGCCGTATCGATGAGCCGGAGCGCGGTAGGGCGCGACGACCGAGCGTGGTCCGGTGACCGGCCAGCTCCAGGCGGGTACGTCAGGCTCGTCGGACCACGCCGCCGCGCCGGGGGAGAGCATCACTGCGAAGACGACCGTCGAGACGACGAGAAGAGTCGCGGTGAGCAGGGCTCGTGTTCTGGATCTCAAGCGCATGAAGGCATCCTGATGGCTCGACGCTGCCGCGGTGCACCGTGCGCAGTACGGCGTACACATCCGGGGAGTAAGACGTGACACGACGCCACTGTGCAGGGGAAGCCACGGTGCAGGGGAGCCGGCCGTCTGATCCTGTATGCTGGAGGAGCACCTCGAGATCGAGGTGACTACGCGTGCCCAGAGCGACTCGTTTCGCGGCATCCACTCCCACAGGTCCTGTCCTCCGACAGGCGGGTGTGAGCCGGGCACCAGGGAGTCCGATCATCCGGTCGGCTTGCAACCTCAACGGCGCAGAATCGCGCCAGAACCAGGAGACGACCATGGCTGTGGTCACCATCCGCCAGCTGCTCGACAGCGGCGTGCACTTCGGACACCAGACCCGTCGGTGGAACCCGAAGGTCAAGCGCTTCATCCTCACCGAGCGCAGCGGCATCCACATCATCGACCTTCAGCAGTCGCTCGGCTACATCGACAAGGCGTACGACTTCGTCAAGGAGACGGTCGCCCACGGCGGCACCATCCTCTTCGTCGGCACCAAGAAGCAGGCGCAGGAGATCCTGGCGGAGCAGGCGACGCGTGTCGGCCAGCCGTTCGTGAACCAGCGCTGGCTCGGCGGTCTCCTCACCAACTTCCAGACGATCTCGAAGCGTCTGGCTCGTATGAAGGAGCTCGAGGAGCTCGACTACGAGACCCCGGCGAACAGCGGCTTCACGAAGAAGGAGCTGCTCCTCAAGAAGCGCGAGCTCGACAAGCTGCACAAGTCGCTCGGTGGTATCCGCAACCTCACGAAGACGCCGTCTGCCATCTGGGTCGTCGACGCCAAGCGCGAGCACCTCGCTATCGACGAGGCCAAGAAGCTCGGCATCCCCGTGATCGGCATCCTCGACACGAACGCCGACCCGGACGACTTCCAGTACCCGATCCCCGGCAACGACGACGCCATCCGTTCGGTGTCGCTGCTCACCCGCATCATCGCGGACGCTGCGGCCGAGGGTCTGCAGCAGAAGCACAACCCGGAGACCGGTGACGCCGAGCCTCTCGCCGACTGGGAGAAGGAGCTCCTCGAGGCCCCCGCACAGGAGGTCCAGGAGTCCGCTGACGCCGCCGAGGTCACCACCGCGGATGACGCTGCCGCGGTCGTCGAGACCCCCGCTGCCGACGAGACCGCCGCCGACGAGGCCGGTGCAGAGGCACACGACGAGGCGATCGCCGCCGCTTCCGGTGAGGAGACCGCTGAGGTCGCCGCCGCCGAAGCCGCTGACGCCAAGTAATCCCTCGTACACACACCTAACGAAGCAAGGAGCCACCACACATGGCCAACTTCACCATCGCTGACCTGAAGGCGCTGCGCGAGCAGCTCGGCACCGGAATGGTCGACACCAAGAAGGCGCTCGAGGAGGCCGACGGAGACGTCGCGAAGGCCACCGAGATCCTGCGTCTCAAGGGTGCGAAGGGCAACGCGAAGCGCGCTGACCGTTCGACCAGCGAGGGACTCATCGTCGCTCGCGAGCAGGATGGCGCCGTGACGCTCATCGAGCTCGCGTGCGAGACGGACTTCGTCGCGAAGAACGAGCGCTTCATCGCGCTGGCCGACAAGGTCGCCGACGCCGCTGCCGCGGTGAAGGCCGACTCGGTCGACGCCGCCCTGGCTGCATCCGCCGGCGACAAGAGCGTCGAGCAGGTCATCTCCGAAGAGGCTGCGATCATCGGCGAGAAGGTCGAGCTGCGTCGAGTGCGCACGATCTCCGGCGACAAGGTCGAGGTCTACCTGCACCGCACGAGCAAGGACCTGCCGCCGCAGATCGGCGTCGTCGTCGCCTACACGGGTGACGACGCCGAGACTGCGCGCAGCATCGCTCAGCACATCTCGTTCGCCAACCCGTCGTACCTGTCCCGCGAGGACGTCCCGGCGGACGCTGTCGAGAAGGAGCGCGAGATCGTCACCGAGATCTCCCGCAACGAGGGCAAGCCGGAAGCGGCTCTCCCGAAGATCGTCGAAGGCCGCGTCTCCGCGTTCATCAAGCAGGTCGCCCTGCTCGAGCAGGACTACGCCAAGGACAACAAGCTCTCTGTCGCCCAGGTGGCGAAGGACGCCGGTATCACCGTCACGGACTTCGCGCGCTTCAAGGTCGGCGCGTAGCAACGTCGAAGGGGTTCGGATCGTCATGATCCGAACCCCTTCTTCATGCCCACGAGGCACTATCTTGAATCGGGACGAGAGGACACCCACCCATGACTGAACGCACCGGACGCCGCCGCGTCCTTCTCAAGCTCTCCGGAGAGGCCTTCGGCGCTGGACAGCTGGGCGTCAACCCGGATGTCGTCAGCCAGATCGCGCGCGACATCGCCGCTGCCGTCGACCGCGTCGAGGTGGCGATCGTCGTCGGGGGAGGGAACTTCTTCCGCGGAGCCGAGCTGAGCCAGCGCGGCATGGACCGTGGACGCGCCGATTACATGGGAATGCTCGGCACGGTCATGAACGCACTTGCGTTGCAGGACTTCCTCGAGCAGGCCGGTGCCGCCACGCGCGTGCAGTCGGCGATCTCGATGACTCAGGTCGCGGAGCCCTACATCCCGCGTCGGGCTGAGCGTCACCTCGAGAAGGGGCGCGTCGTGATCTTCGGAGCCGGCGCGGGTCTTCCGTACTTCTCGACCGATACGGTCGCGGCTCAGCGTGCGCTGGAGATCGGTGCGGAGGAGGTCCTCGTCGCCAAGAACGGCGTCGATGCCATCTACACCGCGGATCCGAACAAGCACGCCGATGCCGAGCGCATCGAGCGGGTCACCTACAGCGACGCACTGCAGCGGGGCCTGAAGGTGGTCGATTCGACAGCGTTCAGTCTCTGCATGGACAACAACATGAACATGCGGGTCTTCGGCATGGAGCCGGCGGGCAACGTCACCCGCGCTCTGCTCGGAGACCCGATCGGCACGCTGGTCACCACCTGAGTGTGCGACGGGCGGAGACGACTTCGCCCGATAGAATTTGCAGAACACCCCGACGATAGGAGTCACCGTGATCGCGGACGTCCTCGCTGAAACCACCACTCGCATGAACCGGGCGGTCGAAGCTGCCAAGGAGGACTTCTCCACGGTGCGCACCGGTCGTGCGAACCCGCAGATGTTCCAGAAGGTCCTCGTGGACTACTACGGCACTCCCACGCCGATCGCGCAGCTCGCGTCCCTGGCGAACCAGGAGGCGCGGACGCTCATCATCACGCCGTACGACAAGTCCGCCCTGAAGGCGATCGAGCAGGCCATCCGCGACATGCCGAACCTCGGTGCGAATCCCACGAACGACGGCAACCTGGTGCGTGTGACAATGCCGGAGCTCACCGCCGAGCGGCGCAAGGAGTACGTCAAGCTCGTCAAGACCAAGGCAGAGGACGCGAAGGTCCACGTCCGTGGCATCCGCCGCAAGGCCAAGGATGAGCTGGACGCGCTCAAGAGCGAGCTCGGTGAGGATGAGATCGCTCGCGGTGAGAAGGAGCTCGATGTTCTGACGCGCCAGCATGTCGATCTCATCGATGACGCGCTGAAGCGCAAAGAGGCAGAACTCCTCGAGGTGTAGTCGGGATGTCTGACGAAACGCGAGATGCCGACGACGACAAGCCGTTCGCGCGTCGAGACGCGCATCACGGTACCCCGTCCGAAGGCGTCCCGCTCGTCGATGCGGCGTTCCCCACGTTCGACAGTGCCGAGGTACCCCCTCGGCCGCCACTTCCAACCCCCGCGGACCGCGTCGCAGTCGGGGACATCAGCTCCCTGGACACGGCAGATCACAACGCCATCCGCGAGCAGTGGCGGGCGGCGAGGGATGAGCTCGGCAGCCACGTCTCCCACGCACGTGACCAGCTCGACCAGGCGAACGAACGCATCAAGGAGCGCACCGGCCGGGATCTCATCCTCGCCACGGTGATCGGCCTCGCGTTCGGAGCTGCGCTGCTCGGCTCCCTGCTCTTCCTCAAGGTGCTTTTCGTCCCGTTCGCCCTCGCGGCCGCGTTGCTGGGCGTGTACGAGCTCTCGAGAGCCCTGCGGGGTTCCGGGCGGCGAGTCGACGTGGTGCCCCAACTGATCGCAGCCACTTTCCTGGTGCTTTCGGCATACTTCGCGGAGCCGTGGCTCTGCTGGGTGATGCTCTTCGTATCCGTTGCCTTCGTGATCGTCTGGCGACTCATCGCGCAGATGGTGGAGAAGGACGGACGGACTTACGGCGACGTGCTCGCAGACGCCGTGATCAGCGGCTTCGTCCAGGTGTACGTCCCCTTCCTCGCGGGTATCGCGCTCATCCTGCTCAAGCAGGAGGGCGGTGAGTGGTGGGTGCTCAGCTTCATCGCGATCGCCGTCGCAGCCGACACGGGTGCCTACGCCGCCGGTCTGGCCTTCGGCCGACACCCCATGGCGCCGAAGATCAGTCCGAAGAAGACCTGGGAAGGGTTCGGAGGTGCGGTCGCCGCGTCCATCGCCGCTGGCGTGCTGCTGGCGATCTTCCTCCTGGAGCTGCCGTGGTGGTGCGGCCTCGTGTTCGGTGTCTCGATCCTGCTCTCAGCGACGCTCGGCGACCTGGGTGAATCCATGCTGAAGCGCGACCTCGGCATCAAGGACATGAGTTCCTGGTTGCCGGGTCACGGCGGGCTGCTCGATCGACTCGACAGCATCCTTCCCTCCACCATCCCCGCTCTGTGTCTCTACTTCCTCTTCTCTCCTTGGGTGGCTCTGTGATGACCGAAGATCAGTTGGACGAACAGCCCACGCAGGCGCCCGCGGCGTTCGCCCTCACCTCCGGACGTGTGCGCGGATACCACCGTGCAGCCGTCGACACGTTCCTCGCCTCGGCCCGCCGCGCCTTCGAAGAGGGCGGCGCTGACCTCAGCGCGGCGGATGTGCGGACGGCCTCGTTCCCTCTGGTCAAGAACGGCTACGTGGTCGCCGATGTCGATGCTGCACTCGGACGCGTCGAAGATGCCTTCGCCGCGCGGGAACGCGAGCGAGTGGTGCGCGCACAGGGTGCCGGAGCCTGGGTCGAGCGGGCACGGGAGGACGCGCAGGTCATCTTGGATCACCTGGCTCGCCCCCGTCGGCATCGTTTCGCCCGCACCGGGGTGCTCACTTTCGGCTATCGTCTCGACGAGGTCGACCACGTGTCGACCCGCATCGTTCGTTACCTGCGTGACGGGGACGCCCTGACCGCCGAGCAGCTGCGGTCCGCAGCCTTCCGGATGCAGCGCGGCGGATACCGCGAGGAGCAGGTGGATGCCCTTCTCGACGCCACGATCGACGTCATCCTCGCGGTTCGTTGAGGTTCCTGATGGTCGATTCAGGCGACCTTGCGTAGACTGTCCCTCATCGTGAACTCCCGAAACGACATGACTCTCGACAGAAACGACCGTTCGCCTGTGCCCGCAGCGAAGGCCGGTTCGGCGCGCACGGGCACCCGTCGCTGGTCTCGGAGCCGCGGCGTCGTCGGCGTCTTCAGCGCCCTCGCGGTCGTCGGCTTCGCCGGCGCGCTCGTCGCTCCGACCGGGGTGGCACTGGCCGCGCCGGCACCGGAGGAGTCGCCGGACTCGGCGTATTCGCTCGCGCTCGCTGACACGCAGAACCTCACCGTCACCGTCGAAGGTGCCGAGATCGCGCCCGTTGTGCGCGGAGGCTTCGAAGTGTACGTGAAGCCGAAACCGGCCCCCGTCCCCACGGTTGCTGCAGCGCCCAAGACCGGGTCATCCGGCGGTTCATCCCGCGGCGCGCTTCCTCCGTACACGGGTGGTGGGGCTCCTGCGGAGTGGATGGCCGCCGCCGGTATCGCGCAGAGCGACTGGCAGTACGTCGACTACGTCGTATCGCGTGAGAGCGGCTGGAACCCCAACGCCACGAACAAGTCGTCAGGGGCATGTGGACTGGTGCAGGCTCTGCCCTGCAGCAAGGTTCCCGGCAACGGCTACAACCCCGTCGACAACCTCCGCTGGGCGACGGGCTACGCGACCGGCCGCTACGGCAGCTGGGCCGGCGCCTACAACTTCTGGGTCAACAACCACTGGTGGTGAGCAGGCACGATGCCCCGCTCCCGCAGACGCCCTTCGGCGCGCCCTGAATCCGAGGACTCATTCGATCGTCTCCTCGCCGGCTGGAAGCGCACCGAGACTCGACGTGGCAGCGAGTGGACCGTTCAACCGGTGTCGGCCGCGCAGGCGCAGAAGGAGTACGTGTGCCCCGGCTGTGGCCGTGGCATCGTCGCCGGGACAGCTCATCTCGTCGCCTGGCGTGCGGACGGGGTACTCGGGGACGCCGCTGACCTGGCGGCCCGTCGGCACTGGCACACGCACTGTTGGAGGCTTGCATGACCATCGAGATCCGTGGACCGCTGGAGTTGCCCGCACGACGCGAGGACATCGAACTGATCACGGCGGACGGCCTCACCCTCGTCGGGGAGCTCTCTCAGCCCGAGGACGCACCACCGGTCGCGACGCTCGTGACGTTGCATCCCCTGCCGACCGCCGGCGGCTTCATGGACTCGCACATCATCCGGAAGGCGGCCGCACGGCTGCCCGCCCTCGCAGACCTGGCCGTCCTGAGGTTCAACACGCGAGGCACCACATCCCCACGAGGCACCAGCGACGGGAGTTTCGACGGGGGAGCCGCTGAACAGTTCGACGTGGCCGCCGCGATGGACTTCGTCCGCGAGCGCGCACTACCGCGCCCCTGGTTGCTCGGATGGTCCTTCGGCACGGAGCTCGCTCTGAAGTACGGCCGGGAGCACGACATCGAAGGCCTCATCCTTCTCTCGCCGCCGCTGCACCGCGCCACGCCGGAAGAGGTCGCCGCCTGGGCGTCGACCGACCGCACCGTCGTGGTCCTGGTGCCGGAGCTCGACGACTATTTGCGTCCGGCCGAGGCAAAGGACCGCTTCGCCTCGATTCCGCACGCCACGCTCATCGCGGTGGAGGGCGGCAAGCATCTCTGGGTGGGCGAGACGCAGACGCGGCGCGTGCTCACCGAGATCGTCGCGGCGGTCAACCCCTCCGCATTGCCTCTCGCCACCCACTGGCCCGCCGACGACTGAGAGGCCGACGGCCTCGACGTCAGAGCTCGTTCATCCGAGGGATGAGCACCTGGCGGTAGATGATCAGGATGCTCGCGGCCACGGGGATCGCGATCAGAGCGCCGAGGAGGCCGAGCAGGCTTCCTCCGGCGAGGGCCGCCACCACGACCACGGCACCGGGCACCGATACGGCGCGGCTCATGATGCGAGGCGAGATGATGTACGCCTCGATCTGCATGTAGATCAGGTAGTAGATCGCGGCGGCGATGGCGGTCGCCGGGGAGCCGAGTCCGGGGATGAGACATACCAGCACGATGATCGTCGAGCCGGTGAGCGTGCCGACGAGCGGGATCAGCGAGAAGAAGAAGGCGATCACGGCCAGGACGGCGGGGAAGGGCGCATCGATGATCGAGAGGTAGATCGCGCTGAGCACACCGTTGAGCACACCCTGCGATACCTGGCCCATGACGTAATAGCCGACCGAGTCGGTGATCTGCTCCGACAGGTCGATGAATCGATCGCGCTTCGACGCGGGCGCGAGCTGGTAGACAGCGCGCTTGAGCGACGGCGTCGATGCCGTCAGGTAGATCGTCAGGATCAGGACGATGAACGCTCCGAACAGACCGCCCAGCACAGCGCCGCTGGCAACGAGCACGCCCTGACCGATGGATCCGCCGATCTCGGCGAGGTTGCTCGTCAACCAGTTGGTGACGTACGTGAACACATCGTCGACGAGAAGGTTCGGGAAGGCGTCCTGTATCCACTCTTTGAGGTCGGGGATCAGATTCCCGCGCTGGACGATCGCCGAGATCTGGGCGACCAGCTGGGAGATCTGGTCCACCAGGACCGGGAGGACGATGAGCACGATGCTCACGAAGACGCCGAGCACCGCGAGGATCGTCACCAACACGGCCGCCCAGCGGGGGAGCCGTCGGCGTTCGAGGAACGAGACGAGCGGGTCGAGTCCGAGACTCAGGAACAGGGCGGTGCCGAGATAGAGCAGCACGGTGGAGAGATTCTGCACGCTGTTGATCAGCAGGATCCCCAACCCCACGCCGAGCGTCGCCACCAGGGCGGTGCGGAAGGGATTGTGGATCTTCATCGGAGACTCCTCGGGACGGCTCCCGCAAGATTATCCAGACGCGCTTCGTCGGCGCGGACGACGTGCCGGTCCAGCCGTCACTGCGTCTGCTCGTGGGCAACACACAGCTGATTTCGCTAGTCTGAAATGTCGAGTGTTGCGTCGCGGACAGAGGTCCGTGATGCGTGAGGAGACTATTCGTGCGTTTCGTATGGGCCGTGGTGGCCTTCGTGCTGGCTGCCGTACTGATCGGTGCAGGGATTGCTCAGCGCACCATCTTCATGGGCCCCTCCACTCAGAAGACCCAGGTCGAGATCAGTGAACCGGCACCGTTCGTTCTCATCGACGGCGATGTCCTTCGAGCGAATCCCGGTGCCCAGACACTGATCGTCCGTGGGCAGGGCGAGATCTTCGGCAGCTACGGTCGCACGGCCGACATGGAGGCCTGGCTCGCGGACTCCGACTACAACCAGGTCACGATGAAGAAGGACGGCGATCTGGCCGTCAAGCACATCGCCGCCTCCGACTCCGAGGCCGACACGTCCACCGATGCTCCGAGCGACGGACAGGCCGATCCGTCAGAAGGCGCTCCGACGGGCCGTGACCCGCGCGGCTCCGACCTCTGGCTCGACTCCTTCGTCAAGGAGGATCGCCTCACCGCGGAGAACATACAGCTTCCCGAAGGCACGAGTCTGCTCGTCGCCTATGACGGGACCGCCGACGCTCCCGATGACATCGTGGTGTCCTGGCCGCTCGACAACTCGACCCCGTGGGCCGGACCGCTCATGGTCGCGGGTGGGGTCATGCTGCTGCTCGGCCTCATCCTCTACGTCCTGGCCATCCGGCATCAGCGTCGGGGCCGAGGTCCGCGTCGCAAGGGACCCGGTCCGCTACCGATCACCGAGCCCATCGACCTCGCCACGCTTCCGCCCGCGGAGCGCGCGGCGATCGAAGACAGCGAGTCCGCCACGGCGACGGCCCCCGCGGATTCGAGTCCACGGCAGGACCACGATGCGGAGGAGGCCGAGATCGTGGACGAGGGTAAAGACCCCGGCTCCAAGACATCGATGCGAGCCGCGACCGTTCGTCGTCGGCGCCGTCTTCTCGTGATCCCCGCGCTCGGACTCACAGCCATACTCGCAGCCGGTTGCTCGTCCGACTCTTGGCCGCAGCTGGGCGACGCCTCGCCGACTCCGTCGCCGAGCCCCACGGTGGTCGCACCGGAGAACCAGAAGCCGCCGGCGGTCACCGAAGCTCAGGCCAAGCGCATCCTCAAGTCTCTCGCCGGCACCGTGAGTGAGGCCGACGCAGCCCTCGATCTCGATCTGCTGGCGACGCGCTTCGAAGGACCCGCACTCGCGACCAGGACGACGGAGTACGCGTTGCGGACGAAGATCCCGGAGACGGTGCCGCCCGCCGCCATCCCGACCGACGACGTGGAGGTCGTGCTTCCCGAGGCGACCGACCAGTGGCCTCGCACCGTCCTGATGCTGTCGAAGACCGGAGACGACACCGTGCCGCCCGTCGTGCTCACGATGACGCAGGCCGACCCGTGGTCGAACTACAAGGTCTCGCACATGGCGGAGATGTCTGCGGACGCCGCCTTCCCGGAAGTCGCTGCATCCTGGCTCGGCACGTCTCTCGTGCCGTCCGACTCGGCCTTCCTCACTATCCCTCCTGCCGATCTGGCCACGACGTTCGCCGACGTCGTCGATCAGGGGGAACAGAGCGCGTCGTACGGGAAGTTCGACGATCTCGCCCTCACCTACGCGAAGTCGATCACTGACAGCCGTCAGGCCGTGGTCCAGGCGCTCGCGGACAAGGGCGCCGCCGAAACCTCGAAGGCGGCCTTCGATATGGCCGCGACGCAGGATGCCCCCATCTCGATGACGACTCTCGACAGCGGTGCCATCGTCGCCGTCACCCTCACCGATACGGAAACAGTGACGCCGACCGGCGAGGACGTCTCCATCCGCTTCGGTGACAACGCGCAGGCGAAGGCGCTCACCGACGCGACCGAGTCGGCGAAGGGCGTCGAGACGACCTACGAGTTCCAGCTGTTCTTCTCGGTCCCTGCCAAGGGATCGACGGAGCAGATCCGGCTCCTGGCAGCCCACCAGGACCTCCTGTCCGTGAAGGTGATCAAATGAGTGAGATCTCTCCCGCCGCCCTGCGTGGCGCCGTGGACCTGTCGAGCCTCCGCAACCGCCCGGCAACTCCGACCGAGGCGACCTCCGCACCGCCTGTCGCCGATGTCGTCGTCGATGCGACCGACGAGACGTTCGGACAGATCCTCGAGCTCTCGCGGACCGTCCCCGTGGTCGTCGACCTCTGGGCGGAGTGGTGTGGTCCGTGCAAGCAGCTGAGCCCGATCATCGAGAAGGTGACGCGCGAACTCGGGGGACGAGTGCTGCTCGCCAAGGTCGACGTCGATGCGAATCCCCAGCTCGCCCAGAGCTTCCGCGCGCAGTCGATCCCGATGGTGGTGGCGCTGATCGCCGGGCAGCCCGTGCCCATGTTCACGGGTGCCGTGCCCGAGCAGCAGGTGCGCGATGTGTTCGCCCAGCTGCTCCAGGTGGCGGCCCAGAACGGTGTCACCGGGTCGCTCTCGGTGTCCGAGGAGGGTGCAGAGCCGGCGCCCCCCGCAGAGCCGGAGCTTCCACCGCTGCACGCTGAGGCGTTCGCAGCGATCGAGCTCGGGGACTACGCGGCGGCCATCACGGCCTATGAGAAGGCGCTCGCGGAGAACCCCCGTGACGCGGACGCGATCGCGGGGCTCGGCCAGGTGCGCCTCCTCGGCCGCGTGCAGGGCCTCGATCTGCAGGCGGCGCGCGCTGCGGCAGCGGATGGCCCGCTCGATGTCCAGGCGCAGTTCGACGTGGCCGACCTCGATCTCGCCGGGGGACACGTGGAAGACGCCTTCGGCAGGCTGCTCGACCTGTTCGCGCAGCTCCCGGCGGATCAGCGCACTCCGGTGAGGGAGCGTCTTGTCGAGCTCTTCGGTCTCATCGGCGCGGAGGATCCGCGAGTGGTGTCGGCGCGCAACCGACTGTCGTCGCTGCTCTTCTAGGGGGACGTTCTCCGGTACCGTTCTCGGCCCTGGCGCGCGTACGCGCCAGGGCGTCTCAGCCGTGGTTGACGGTCGGCACGTGTGGGTCGGACTGGTACCGCAGCCACAGAGTGGACAGCGCAGGCAGCGTCAGGCTCGCGCCAGGAGCGCCGCCTTCTGCCGGCTTCGCGTACACCAGGCCGAGGTTCCCCGATCCGCGGCCCCCGTAGTCGGCGGCATCCGTGTTGAGCACCTCCTGCCACACGCCCTCGCGGGGCAGGTTGAGCTGGTAGCCCGTGCGTTCCACGCCGGCGAAGTTGCTGACGACGACCAGGCGCCCCCCGTGGGCGTCACGTCGTTCGAAGGCGATCACCGTGGGATCCCAGCTCGGCGCTCCGAGACGGCTGAACGACGAGCCGTCGTTGTCACGCTCCCACAGCGGCGCCTGCGCCCGGTAGGAGCGGTTCATCGCCCCGACGAAGTCCTGCAGCTGCGCGTGTGAGGGCTGGTCGAGAAGCCACCAGTCCAGCTCCCGACCCTCCGACCACTCGGCGAGCTGACCGAATTCCTGCCCCATGAAGAGCAGCTTCTTGCCGGGATGACCCCACATGTAGGCGAGATACGCGCGGACGTTCGCGAGCTTGTGCCAGTGATCGCCCGGCATCTTGGCGAGCAGACTGCCCTTGCCGTGCACGACTTCGTCGTGACTGATGGGAAGCAGGTAGTTCTCTCCGAAGGCGTACACGAAGGAGAAGGTCATCTCGCCTTCATGGTGACCGCGGTACATCGGGTCGCGGGCGATGTACTGGAGCGAGTCGTTCATCCACCCCATGTTCCATTTGAAGCCGAACCCCAGACCCGCGTGATCGGTCGGAGCAGTGACCCCGGGGAAGCTGGTCGACTCCTCCGCGATCATCAGGATTCCCGGGTGTAGCCGGTACGAGGTGGCGTTGACCTCCTGCAGGAAGCGGATCGCCTCGAGGTTCTCGCGTCCGCCGTGGATGTTCGGCTCCCATTGGCCGGGTTCGCGCGAGTAGTCGAGATAGAGCATGGAGGCGACCGCGTCAACGCGAAGGCCGTCGACGTGGAACTCCTCGAGCCAGTAGAGCGCGTTGGCGACGAGGAATCCCCGTACCTCCGGCCTGCCGTAGTCGAAGATCAGCGTCCCCCAGTCCTGGTGCTCTCCCCGTCGCGGATCGGGGTGCTCGTAGAGCGGCTGTCCGTCGAAGCGGGCGAGGGCGAAGGCGTCCTTGGGGAAGTGACCAGGCACCCAGTCCATGATGACGCCGATGCCTGCCTGGTGCAGCCGGTCGATGAGGTAGCGGAGGTCGTCGGGGCTGCCGAAACGACTGGTCGGGGCGTAGTACCCGCTCACCTGGTATCCCCAGGATCCGCCGAAGGGGTGCTCCGCGAGCGGCATGAACTCGACATGGGTGAATCCCGCGTCCGTCACGTGCTGGATGAGCGGATCCGCGATCTCGCGATAGCCAAGTCCACCTCGCCACGATCCGACGTGGACCTCGTAGACCGACAGCGGTTGCGCGACGGCATGGGTGGCCGCCCTCCTGGTCATCCAGGCGCCATCGGACCAGGAGTGGGAGGAGGTGGTCACGACGGACGCTGTGTCCGGCGGCACCTCCGCCGCGAGCGCCATCGGATCGGCCTTGAGGATCCACGCGCCGTCGCGGGTACGGATCTGATACTTGTACTTGGTGCCGATCGGGATCCCGGGGACGAAGAGCTCCCAGACGCCGCTGACTCCCATCGAGCGCATGGCGTGCGACTCGCCGTTCCAGCCGTTGTGGTCACCGACCACGCGCACGGCTGAGGCATTCGGGGCCCAGACGGCGAATGAGACGCCGATCTCTCCGTCGAAGGTGCGCACGTGTGCTCCCAGCACCTCCCAGAGACGTTCGTGACGCCCCTCGGCGATGAGGTGGAGGTCGAGGTCGCCCAGAGTCGGGGGATGGCGGTAGGGGTCGCCGACGACCGTCTCCTCGTGATCGCCGTACCGCGTCGCGATCCGATACGGGAGTGGAGGGCCGTCGTGCTGAGCTTCCCAGATGCCGTGCGCCACATGGGAGAGTTCGAGCCTGCTCCCGTCGGCGAACACGGCAGCGACCGCACCCGCGAGGGGGCGTCTCGCCCGGATGACGGTGACGGTGCGATCAGCGGCATCCTTGTGCGCGTGCGCTCCGAGAACCGCGTGCGGATCGTGATGCGTGGCCGCTGAGATCGCCTCCCACTCGGTGGATGCCGCGACGTCTTCGGTGTAGCTCATGATCGCTCCCTCACCTTCAGGATGTGCACCGGCTCGGCGAACGCGTCGAGTCGTACGTAGTTGTGGTCGCTCCAGGTCCAGATCGCTCCGGTGAGGAGATCCTCCACCTCGAAGGCTTCCCCCAGCGGGATTCCCCATTGCGTCGTGTCGAGGTGCACGGTCGTCTCGCGTACCGAGTGCGGATCGACGTTGGCGACCACGATGATGGTGTCCGAGCGTCCGGTACCGGTGAACTCGGCAGCAAGGTGCTTGCTGTAGACGAGGACGGCATCGTCGTCGCTCCAGTGCACTCGGAAGTTGCGAAGCTGCTGCAGCGCCGGGTGTGCCTCCCGGATAGCGTTGAGTCTGCGCAGGAGGGGAGCGAGCGATTCACCTCTGGCTTCGGCTCCCGCCCAGTCGCGGAACTTGAACTCGTACTTCTCGTTGTCGATGTTCTCTTCCGAGCCGGGCCTGGCGACGTTCTCGAACAGCTCGTATCCGGCGTACACGCCGTAGACGGGGCCGGCCGTCGCCGCGATGCAGGCCCGGATACGGTAGGCCGCCCTGCCGCCGAACTGCAGGTACTCGGTGAGGATGTCATGCGTGTTCACGAACAGGTTCGGGCGCATGTAGTCGGAGGTCTCCTGCGACACCGACGTCAGGAACTCCTCGAGCTCCGCCTTCGTGTTGCGCCACGTGAAGTAGCTGTAGCTCTGCTGGAAGCCCACGGCGGCGAGCGCGCGCATGACCGCCGGGCGTGTGAACGCCTCAGCCAGGAAGATGACGTCGGGGTCGGCCGCATTCACCTCGGCGATGAGCCACTCCCAGAACTGGAGCGGCTTGGTGTGCGGGTTGTCGACGCGGAAGATCTTCACGCCCTGCGCAACCCAGTGCTGCACGACGCGCAGCATCTCGGTGTAGATGCCCGCGGGATCATTGTCGAAGTTGAGCGGATAGATGTCCTGGTACTTCTTCGGCGGGTTCTCGGCGTAGGCGATCGTCCCGTCGGGGAGGGTCGTGAACCACTCAGGATGCTCCTGCACCCACGGGTGGTCGGGAGAGGCTTGCAGCGCGAGGTCGAGAGCGACTTCCAGGCCCTCCTTCCGGGCTGCACGCACGAAGGCGCGGAAATCCTGGGCCGAGCCGAGGTCCGGATGGATGGCGTCGTGTCCGCCCTCCGCTGCGCCGATCGCGTACGGGGAGCCCGGGTCTCCCGGTTCGGCCGTGAGGGTGTTGTTGCGGCCCTTGCGGTTGGTCGTGCCGATCGGATGGATGGGGACCAGGTAGACGACGTCGAACCCCATGGCTGCGACCTCGGGCAGCCGTCGTGTCGCCGTACGGAACGTACCGCTCCTGACCGTGCCGTCCTTGAGGCGTCTGGCGCCCTCGGAGCGCGGGAAGAACTCGTACCAGGCGCCGACACCCGCGGCGCGCCGGTCGACGTCCAGCATCTGGGGGAGTGTGACGGAGCGCAGCGACGTGACAGGACGCTCTCGGAAGATCTGTGCGAGCTCTGCATCCGTCGAAAGGGCGATGGTCGTCGCGGCATCTCCGTTGCGGAGCGAGAGGGCATCAGCGGCCAGTCGTCTCCGCTGCGCTGCAGGACGATCCTTCTCGGCGGCGGCGGTGGTGAGGAGATCGGCGCCGAGCGCCGCCATGACCGGGACGTCGACGCCGGCCGCCACCTTCAGCGCGGCGGCGTGGGCCCAGGTCGCGAAGTCGTCGGAGAAGGCTTCGAACCGGTAGCTCCAGGAGCCCTGCTCGTCGAGCGCGATCTCCGCCACCCACGTGTCGGTGCCGTCATCGCGCGGCGTGAGGCGATGCAGGCTCTCTTCGCCGGAGGGCGATGTGAGGCGGACATGCACGCCGATGATGTCGTGCCCCTCTCGGAACGCGACCACCCGGAACGGGACGACCTCGCCGACGAAGGCCTTCGGAGTGAACCCGCCAGGGACGATGGGCGCAGGCTCGAGGAGCGGGATACGCGTCGTCCGCAACGAGCCGGGAGCATCTGCTCCGTCCGCGGCGCGCGCCGGGATCTGAGCGGGGCTCCGAAGAGCCGAGGACCGAGTACCAGCACGAGCAGCCACCTCCCGAATGTACCGCGCGGACGTGGCGGCGGGTAGCGCGCAGGATGGTGCGTCGGCCGCCGGACTCATTCCACGCGGAAAAGCCTCATCGACGTGCCGGACACCGGAAGGACATCGCCGGGTGCGAAGACCTCGGCGTCGTCAGAGGGACGTTCCTGCGCGCTCGACCACAGCGAGACGAAGCGCGTCGCTCCATCGATCTCCTCGGGGAGACGGACATCCACGGGGGACTCGGTTCCGTGCACGATGAGCAGGATGCGGTTGTGCGCCTCGGTATCAGGCGTGGAGGCGGCGACGTACTGCAGCGTTCTGTTGCCGGGGTCGGCCCATTGCTCCTGTTCCATCGTCTCGCCGTTCTGGTCGTACCAGTCCATCACCGAGGCATTGGGAATGTGCTCGCCGAGTCGCGCGTAGCGGCTGGGGCGCAGTGCGGGGTTCTCCTGACGAAGGCGGATCAGGCGCGAGACGTGGGCGCGCAGGTCCTCTTGCCACGGCTCGAACTCCCAGCCGAGCCAGGTGAGCACGGAGTCCTGAGCGTAGGCGTTGTTGTTGCCTCGCTGGGTGCGGCCCACTTCATCGCCGGCAGTGAGCATCGGGATACCTGCAGAGAGCAGAAGGGTCCCCAAGAGGTTCCGCATCGCCTTGCGGCGGGCGGCGAGGATCGCCGGGTCGTCGGTGGGGCCCTCGACGCCGTGGTTGAAGGCGCGGTTCATATCGGCGCCGTCGCGGTTGTGCTCGCCGTTCGCCTCGTTGTGCTTCACGTCGTAGGAGACGAGATCATGCAGGGTGAATCCATCGTGGGCGGTCACGAAGTTCACGCTGGCGAGCGGGCCGCGGTCTTCGCTGAACGTGTTGGAGGATCCGGCGAGGCGGGTCGCGAACCCGCCGATGCCGACCGGGGCGGACGCGCGGCGCGCGTAGTCGATGTCACTCAACCAGAAGTTGCGCACCCTGTCGCGATAGCGGTCGTTCCATTCATGCCAGCCGGCGGGAAAGTTCCCCGTCTGCCAGCCACCGAGGCCCACATCCCAGGGTTCGGCGATGAGCTTGGCGTCTGCGAGGACGGGATCATCCGCGATGGCGGCGAGGAGCGGGTGCTCCGGCGAGTAGGCGTGCGTCTCGTCTCGCGCGATGGCGGTGGCGAGGTCGAAGCGGAACCCGTCGATCTGCATCTCCTGCGCCCAGTAGCGCAGCGAGTCCAGCACGAGTCTCGCGCCCGCAGCGGTCGATGTGTTGAGGGTGTTGCCGCAGCCCGTGGTGTCGATGTAGATCCCGGACTCGTCCTGACGGTAGTAGCTCGCGTTGTCGATGCCCCGCAGGCTCGATCTGGGGCCGCCGATACCCTCCTCCGAGGTGTGGTTGTACACGACGTCGAGGATCACTTCGAGCCCCGCCTCGTGCAGCAGCCGCACCATGCCCTTGAACTCGGCCAGTACGGCTTCGGGGCCCGCCTTCCGAGCCTCCTCCGTCGCGTAGGCGGTGTGCGGAGTGAAGAAGTTCAGAGTGTTGTAGCCCCAGTAGTTCGTGAGTCCGCGTTCGAGGAGTCGTGGTTCCGGCACGAAGGCGTGCACAGGCAGCAGCTCGATCGAAGTGATGCCCAGCTCGTGGAAGTACTCGATCATCGCGGGGTGCGCGAGACCGGCGTAGGTGCCGTGCAGCGCGGGTGGGACGTCCGGGTGACGCTTCGTGAGCCCCTTGACGTGACCTTCGTAGATCACGGTACGGTCCAGGGGCACGCGCGGCTTCTGCGAGTCGCCCCAGTCGAAACCGTCGACGATGACGACCGAGCGCCATTCCTCGTACCGGTCTCCTTGAGCGAGGCCGCGAGCGTAGGGGTCCAGCAGCAGGGTCTCCGGGTTGAAGGTGTTGCCCGGGCCGTGTGGGCCGCTGACGCGGATCGCGTAGCGAACCCCCGGCTGGAGCATCTCCGTCGTGACTTCCCAGATCCCCCCTGGCAGCCGCTCGAGCGCCACTTGATCGGTCGCCCAGTCGAGATCGGTCGCGTCGAAGACGACCAGTTCGACGGATGAGGCGTTCTGCGACCAGACACGCAGTGTGCCGACACCGTCGTGCAGACGGACGCCGAGGTTGTCGAGGACGGGGCCGCCGGGCGCAGTGAGGTCTCGGGACGCGGGCATGAGTACACATTAGGCGTGATGTGTTGCCGTCTCATGACAAGGAGGACCCGGTCCCAGGCGCGAAGGCCCTCTCCCGACGGTTTCGCGAGAGAATCGAAGGATGCGGCACTATCTCGACCACGCGGCGACCACGCCCCTGCGCCCCGAAGCGCGTGAGGCGTGGCTGGCAGCGTCGGAGACGGTGGGCAACGCCTCCTCGACTCATGGCGCCGGCCAGGACGCACGGCGGCTTCTCGAGGAGTCCCGTGAGCGCGTGGCGGCGGTGCTAGAGGCCGACCCGATCGAGATCGTGTTCACCTCAGGCGGCACCGAATCGATCAACCTGGCGTTGCAGGGTTTGTGGCGCGCCCGGCCCACGGGGACGTCGGCGATCGTGATGCCCGACGCCGAGCACCACGCGACCACGGACACCGTTGCAGCGCTCCTCGATGAGGGGGCGGAGGTACGACAGGTGCCGGTCTCGCCCTCGGCGCGCATCGTCCCGGAGCGCTTCGCCGAGGCTCTTCCCGGAGCTGCCCTCGCCACGGCGCTGGTGGCGAACAACGAGGCCGGGACGATCAACGACGCACGGTCGCTTGCGGCAGGGTCCGCCGGCGCCGGAGTTCCCCTCCACCTCGACGCGGTCGCTGCGCTCGGCCACGTGCCCTTGTCGTTCCGAGGCCTTCGAGGAGAGGCGGACAGCGGGGTCGGGCTCGTCGCGATGAGCCTCGCCGGTCACAAGATCGGCGCACCGGTGGGGGTCGGGGTGCTCGTCACCGCCCGCTCCGCCCGGCTCACGGCGTTGCTACGCGGGGGAGCCCAGCAACGAGGCCTGCGCGCCGGCACACAGGATATCGCCGGAGCCGCCGCCCTCGCCGTGGCTCTCGAACTCGCGGAGCATGAACGACAGGGCGAGGCTGCGCGTCTCAGTGCGCTGCGCGACCGCCTCGTGGCCGGGATCGTTGCCGCGGTGCCGACGGCCGAGCTCCTGGGCGACCCGACCGACCGTCTTCCCGGCAACGCGCACATGCTGTTCCCGGGTGCGGTGGGGGAGAGCCTGCTGTTCCTGCTCGACGTCGCAGGGGTGGCGGCGTCGACGGGATCAGCCTGCCAGGCGGGCGTGGCCGAACCTTCGCATGTCGTGATGGCGATGGGACGCCCGGAGCGGGACGCCCGCAGCGTGCTGCGCTTCTCGCTCGGGCGGACATCGACCGAGAGCGATGTCGATGCCGTGCTCGGTGCGATCGCCGAGGCGTACACGCGCGCATCCGGCGCCGGCACAGCCGCACGCTCGTAGACTGGTCGTATGCGGATCCTTGCGGCGATGAGCGGTGGAGTCGACTCCGCTGTCGCGGCAGCCAGGGCCGTGGAGGCGGGGCACGACGTGGTCGGCGTGCATCTCGCGCTCTCCCGGGCGGGCGGAACACTGCGCACCGGCAGTCGAGGATGCTGCACGATCGAGGATGCCCTCGACGCGCGTCGTGCAGCCGACGTGCTCGGCATCCCGTTCTACGTCTGGGATTTCTCCGAGCGGTTCCGAGACGATGTGATCGAGGACTTCATCTCGGAGTACCAGGCAGGCCGCACCCCGAATCCCTGCATGCGCTGCAACGAGAAGATCAAGTTCGCCGCCCTTCTGGAGCGTGCGATCGAGTTGGGCTTCGACGCGGTGTGCACGGGGCATTACGCCACTCTGGTCGACGGCGAGGACGGCCTCGAGCTGCACCGGGCGTCGGACAACGCCAAGGACCAGTCCTATGTGCTCGGCGTCCTCACGGCCGAACAGCTGGCGCACACCTACTTCCCGCTCGGCACGACGCCCACGAAGGCCATCGTCCGCGCAGAGGCCGAAGCACGCGGCCTGAGCGTCGCGCAGAAGCCGGACAGCCACGACATCTGCTTCATTCCCGATGGGGACACGCGCGGCTGGCTCGCCGAGAAGGTCGGCACGGCCACCGGCGAGATCGTCGATCGTGCGGGCGAGGTCGTCGGATCGCACGAGGGCGCGCATGCCTTCACCGTCGGACAGCGACGCGGGCTCAAGCTCGGCGTTCCCGCGGCAGACGGCAAGCCGCGCTTCGTCCTCGAGGTGCGACCGGTCTCGAACACGGTGGTCGTCGGCCCCAAGGAGGCCCTCGCGATCGCCGAGATCGCCGGAGAGCGGTTCAGCTGGGCCGGTGCCGCACCCACGGAGTCCTCGTTCGAGTGCCACGTGCAGATCCGAGCGCACGCCGAGCCGGTCCCTGCGAGGGCCGAGATCTCCGAAGGCGGCGTGCGCGTGACGCCCCAGGTCGCGTTGGACGGCGTCGCACCGGGACAGACCGCCGTGCTCTACATCGGGACGCGGGTGCTCGGACAGTTCACGATCGACACCACGGTGTCCGCGGTCCCTGTCGGCGCGTAGCCTCCTCCGGTGTCCGCACCCGCTCGTAGACTGACGGCGTGCCGGAGAACATCTCGTTGGAAGACGCCCGAACCGAAGCCGAGGAGCTGACCACGCGCATCCTCGATGCGAAGGAGGCCTACTACGGCCGCGACACCTCGATCGTCGACGATTCCACCTACGACGGCTGGATGCGCCGACTCGAAGAGCTCGAGCGTCTGCATCCCGAGTTGCAGGGGCAGGACTCGCCCACACAGATGGTGGGGGCGGCTGAGGCGACGGGTCTCGCGACCATCGAGCACGCGGAGCGCATGCTCAGCCTCGACAACGTCTTCTCCATCGATGAGCTGCGGGAATGGGCCGCGAAGACGAAGGCCGCCGCCGGACGCGATGTCGCCTGGCTCACCGAGCTGAAGATCGACGGCCTCGCCATCAATCTCCGCTATGAGAAAGGCGTGCTCACTTCTGCTGCGACCAGGGGCGACGGACGCGTGGGGGAGATCGTCACGGAGAACGCGCTTCGGCTGCCCGAGATCCCGTATCGACTGAGCGGTGAGGGCCACCCGGCCATCGTGGAGGTGCGCGGGGAGGTCTTCATCCCCGTCGCCGCGTTCGAACGGCTCAACGCGGCCCAGGCGGCGTTCCGCGATCGCGCCTACGCCGATGCGCTCGAGCGCTGGGAGGCGCGGGGCGGAGCGAAGAAGCCCTTCGACGAGGAGAAGGCTCGCACCGCCGCCGCGCGCCGATTCCCCGCGTTCGCAAATCCCCGCAACGCGGCGAGCGGCGGCCTGCGTCAGCAGATCGACAAGAAGAACGGCCTCGAACTCGAAGCCGGCCTGCTGCGCATCGAGTCGCTCGCGCTCTACGTGCACGGCGTCGGCGCATGGTCGAACCCTCCCGTCGCGGCGCAGAGCGAGGTCTACGATCTGCTGGCCGAGTGGGGGCTGCCGACGAGCCCGCACACCAGGGTGTGCCACACGATCGATGAGGTTGTCACGTTCGTGGAGTACTTCGGCGAACACCGCCACGATATCGAGCACGAGCTCGACGGCATCGTGGTGAAGGTCGACGAGCTCGAGCTTCATGACGAGCTCGGCGCGACCAGCCGGGCTCCGCGCTGGGCGATCGCGTACAAGTATCCGCCGGAAGAGGTGCAGACGAAGCTCCTCGACATCGTGGTGTCGGTCGGCCGCACCGGCCGCGCGACGCCCTTCGCGGTGATGGCTCCTGCGCAGGTCGCGGGGTCCGTCGTCCGGCAGGCGACTCTGCACAACAAGGACGTCGTGAAGGCGAAGGGCGTGCTGATCGGAGACACCGTCGTGCTGCGCAAAGCCGGCGACGTCATCCCCGAGGTCCTCGGTCCGGTCGTCGAGAAGCGCGACGGCACGGAACGCGAGTTCGTGATGCCCCTGGAGTGCCCGGAGTGCGGCACTCCGCTTCGGGCGATGAAGGAGGGCGACATCGATCTGCGGTGTCCGAACGCGCGTTCGTGTCCGGCGCAGGTGCGCGGACGTGTCGAGCACATCGGCTCCCGCGGTGCCCTCGATGTCGAGGCCCTCGGCGAGGTCACCGCCGCCGCTCTGACACAGCCGACGTCTCCCGCGGTGCCGCCGCTCGAGACCGAGGCAGGCCTCTTCGCCCTCACGCTCGACCAGCTCGTCCCCATCGAGCTGGTGGTCCGCGATGCGGAGACGGGGCTTCCCAAGGAGGACGAGGACGGGATCGTCAAGAGGCGCGCCCCGTTCCGACGGAACCCGACTGCGGCCGAGAAGAAGTCCGGCCTCGAGGGTCCGCAGCCCTCGTCCCAGGCGCTCACTCTTCTCGCCGAGCTCGAGAAGGCGAAGAAGAAGGACCTGTGGCGTCTGCTCGTGTCCTTGAACATCCGCCACGTCGGACCTGTCGCTGCGAGGGCGCTCGCGCAGTGGTTCGGCTCACTCGACGCGATCCGCACGGCTACGCGCGACGAGCTGGCTGCCGTGGAGGGCGTGGGCGGCATCATCGCCGACTCGCTCCTCGCCTGGTTCGAGGTCGACTGGCACAAAGAGATCGTGGAGCAGTGGGCGGATGCGGGGGTGCAGTGGAAGACACCAGGTCACCCCGGTCCCGGCGCTGCCGTCGCCGCAGGGGGAGTGCTCGAAGGACTGACGGTGGTCGCCACCGGCTCGCTCGACGGCTACACGCGTGAGGGTGCGCAGGAAGCCATCATCAACGCGGGAGGAAAGGCGGCGTCGAGCGTGTCGAAGAAGACGGACTTCGTGGCCGCCGGCCCCGGCGCGGGGTCCAAGCTCGCCAAGGCGGAGGAGCTCGGTCTCCGGATCCTCGACGCGGCGCAGTTCCACATCCTGGTGACGGAGGGGCCGGACGCGCTCCCTCCCGCGGGCGAAGGGGCGTGAGACGCTTCGGTCCGCTGATCGTCGTCCCCGAGGCGTTGGCTGTCGGTGATCCCGGTCGGAACCACCTGCGGCTGATGCCCGAGGCCGTGATCATCCGCGACGGAGTCGAGAATCGCGGAATAGTGCCGTGGACGGGACTCGAGCAGATCGAACTCGACGTTCCGACGACGAACTTCCGCCTCCCCGGTCTCACGGGCACTGTGCTGCTCGGAGCGTTGACCGCCCTGATGCTGAGCGATCCCGGGATCGATCCCGATGACGGTTCCGCGAAGCTCGTCGTCGAAGGGGAGACGCGCACCGTCCCGCTGAGCCGTCATCACGTCGGAGGTTACTGGACCCCGACCGTCACGGGAGCGCACCGACTGATCGCTCACCTGATCTCGCACCCGGAGCAACGGGCCCTTCTGGCACATCCAGAGCCGCTGATCGCCGTCGCCGCACGGCTCGCGCGCGGAAGCGACTAGACACCGCCGCGCGCGACCCGCCGTCAGCTCTTGTGGCGCGGCTTGCGGAAGGGCTTCTCGTCCCGGCTTTCGCGCGCAGGGCGCTCGTCACGGTCACGACGATCGAAACGGTCACCGCGACCGCCGGAGGGACGATCCTCGCGAGGGCCGCTACGTCGAGCGCCAGGACCGCGGTCGGGCTTGATCTCGATGAGGCGGCCCGAGATGCGGGTGTCGCGGAGCTTGTCGAGCACGGCGGGATCCATGTTCGACGGGAGCTCGACGGTCGAGAAGTCGGGGCGGATGTTGATCGCCCCGAAGTCGTCACGGCCCAGGCCGCCCTCGTTGGCGAGGGCGCCGACGATCTGGCGCGGCTCGACACGGTGACGCCTGCCGACCTCGATGCGATAGGCGGTGTAGTCGCCACGGCTGCGGCGTTCGCCCCGAGGCTCGCGCGCGTCACGAGCGGGGCGCTCCCGCTGCGGCCGATTGTCCGCCTCGACGGCCCTGGTGAGCGCATCGTTGGCGGGATCGAGGAGCAGAGGCTTGTCTCCCTGCGCGACCACGGCCAGCGCCGCGGCGACGTCGCTCTCCGGCACATCATGATGACGGACGTAGTGCGCGATGATGTCGCGGAACGCGTCGATGCGCCCGGTCTCCGAGAGAGCGGCGGTGATGGCATCGTCGAACCGGGTCAACCGGGTGGTGTTCACGTCCTCCGTGCTCGGCAGCTGCATCTGAGTGGGCTGCTGTCGGGTCGCCTTCTCGATGTGCTTGAGCAGGTAGCGCTCGCGCGGGGTGATGAAGCTGATCGCGTCGCCCGTTCGTCCCGCGCGCCCGGTGCGACCGATGCGGTGCACGTAGGACTCGGTGTCCGTGGGGATGTCGAAGTTCACGACGTGGCTGATGCGCTCGACGTCGAGCCCGCGCGCGGCCACGTCGGTCGCGACGAGGATGTCGAGCTTTCCGTCCTTGAGCTGGTTGACGCTGCGCTCGCGCTGCACCTGAGGCACGTCGCCGTTGATGGCTGCGGCTGAGTAGCCGCGGGCGCGGAGCTTCTCGGCGAGCGTCTCGGTCTCGTTCTTGGTGCGGACGAAGACGATCATGCCGTCGAAGTTCTCGACTTCGAGGATGCGGGTCAGCGCGTCGACCTTCTGCGCGTACGAGACCACGAGGTACCGCTGAGTGATGTTCGTGCCCGTCGCGGTCTTCGACTTGATGCTGATCTCTTCCGGCTCGCGCAGGTACTTCTGCGCGAGGCGGCGGATCTGCGGCGGCATCGTGGCGGAGAACAGCGCGACCTGCTTCTCCTCGGGTGTCTGCGCGAGGATCTGCTCCACATCCTCCGCGAAGCCCATCTTCAGCATCTCGTCGGCCTCGTCGAGCACGAGGTACTGCAGCTGCGACAGGTCGAGTGTGCCCTTGGCGAGGTGATCCATGATGCGGCCCGGTGTCCCGACGATGACATGCACCCCGCGGCGCAGAGCCGAGAGCTGCACGCCGTAGCCCTGTCCGCCGTAGACGGGGAGGACGTGAACACCCTTCATCTTGGACGCGTACGACTCGAACGCCTCGCACACCTGGAGGGCGAGCTCACGGGTCGGAGCCAGCACGAGCGCCTGCGGCGTCTTCTGCGCGACATCGAGACGCTCGAGCACGGGCAGCGCGAATGCCGCGGTCTTGCCGGTTCCGGTCTGCGCCATGCCGACGACGTCGCGCCCGGCGAGGAGGGTAGGGATAGTGGCCGCCTGGATGGGCGACGGGGTCTCGTAGCCGAGGTCCTTGATGGCTTTGAGGACGGGCCCGGTGATTCCGAGTTCCTCGAATCCGGGGGTCGCGGGGGAGTCCTCGGGGGCGTCGGTCAGCACTGCATCTTCAGGGGTCACTTCCCAAGGGTAGCGCGCCGAACGTCTCGCCGCCTGTGAGGGCGTCCTCAGGAGCCGGTGTTCAGGGCGACCAGCTTCTCCTTGACCTGCCGACGGAGCACCTTGCCGATGAGCGACTTCGGGAGTTCGTCGACCACGAAGATCCTCCTGGGGACCTTGTAGGGCGTCAGGATGCTGCGCGCGAACTCGCGGATGGCCTCCACGTCGACCTCGGTCTCCGGATCGACGACGATCGCGGCCACGACCTCCTCGCCCGAGTGCTCGCTCGGAAGTCCGATGACCGCAGCGTCGACCACCTGCGGGTGCTGGCGCAGCGCATTCTCGACCTCGGTGGGGGCGACGTTGAAGCCGCCGGTGATGATGAGCTCCTTGATGCGGTCGACGATGCGCACGAAGCCGGCTTCGTCGATCGTGACGATGTCGCCCGTGCGGTACCACCCGTCGACGAACACGGCCTCCGTCTCCTCCGGCTTGCCGTAGTACCCGGAGAAGACCTGCGGTCCGCGAACCACGAGTTCTCCCGCCGCTCCTGCAGGCACGTCCTCCGTGGGGTTCTCCGGGTCGACCACCCGGCATTCGGTTCCGGGCAGCGGAAGTCCGACGGTGCCGGACACGCGGTTGTCGGCGACGGGGTTCGCCATGAGTACGGGCGAGCACTCGCTCAGGCCGTAGCCCTCGACGAGGTAGCCGTTGGTCGCCTCCTCGAAGGGCACCACCAGCTCGTGGGGCAGTGCCATGGCCCCGGAGATCGCGACCTCGATGCCGTCGAGCGACACACCCTTGGCCTTGGCAGCGCTCAGAAGGCGGTCGGCGATCGGTGGCACGAGCGGGAGGAACGTCGCGGGATGCTTCTTCACGACGTCGAGAACCAGATCGGGGTCGAACTTCGGGAAGAGCACGAGTCGCGCGCCCATCGACATCGCGAACGTCAGACAGAGCGTGAGGCCGTATGCGTGGAACATCGGCAGCACCGCGTACACGACGCATCCCTTGCCGCGCTGGATCGACGGCACCCAGGCCTGCGACTGCGCAGCATTGGCGAGGAGGTTGCGGTGCGTGAGCGCGGCACCCTTCGGCGTCCCGGTGGTGCCTGAGGTGTACTGGATGATCGCCAGGTCGTCGGCTGCGGGCGTCGGGTGCGACGACGGAATCGGGTCTGTGGCGATCAGCGAGTCCCAGAGCACCGTGCCGCGGACCTTCTCGGTGAGCGCTGCGCGGGACTCCCTGGCCTTGGCGACGGGCAGACGCAGGGCAAAGCGGGTGAGGAAGGGCATCGCGCGGGTCACGTCGACGGAGACGAGGTTCGTCACCGCCAGGTCGGCGGGGAACTCCTGCACCGTGGAGACGACCTTGTTCCACACGATCGCATGCTTCGCGCCGTGGTCCTCGAACTGCTTGCGGAGCTCGCGCGGCGTGTACAGCGGGTTGTGCTCGACCACGACCGCGCCGAGTCGGAGCACCGCGTAGAACGCCACGATGTGCTGCGGACAGTTGGGGAGCACGATGGCCACCGGGTCGCCGGCGCGGACGCCCAGGTCTCGCAGGCCCGTCGCCGCCCGGTCGATGGCGGCCTGCAGCTCGGCGTACGTCGTCTCGCGGCCGAAGAACTGCAGGGCGGGGGCATCCGGATAGTCGCGTGCCGAGGCGGCGACGATGTCGACGAGCGATCCGTCGACGGGAGGCAGGTCTTCCGGGACGCCCGCGGCGTAGCTGGCGGTCCACGGGCGCGGGGGCTGGAACGTGCTCACCCGCCCAGCATATGTCGACGGCCGTGCAGGGAAGAGGAGTGACGGGTGCTCCAACTAGACTGGGGGAGTGTCTGAAATCACCCCTGAACTCGTGCGCCACCTCGGTGTGCTCGCACGCATCCAGCTGAACGACGACGAGGTGTCGCGGCTCACGGGCCAGCTCGACGCGATCGTCGACAACATCGCCAAGGTGTCGGAGGTCGCGACCGCCGACGTGGCAGCGACGAGCCACCCCATCCCGTTGAGCAACGTCTTCCGCCCCGACGTGGTCGGGCAGACGCTCACGCACGAGCAGGTGCTTCAGAACGCCCCGGATGCCGCCGACGGCCGATTCCGTGTGACCGCGATCCTGGGAGAAGAGCAGTGACCGACATCATCCGTCTGGACGCGGCGGATCTGGCCGCGAAGCTCGCTTCCGGCGAGATCTCCAGTGTCGAGGCCACCCGCGCTCATCTCGACCGCATCGCCGCGGTGGACGGCGACGTCCACGCGTTCCTGCACGTCAACGAAGGGGCGATCGAGGCGGCTGCAGCCATCGATGCCCGTCGTGCGGCGGGTGAAGAGCTGGGCCCGCTCGCGGGAGTCCCTCTCGCGATCAAGGACGTCCTCGTCACGACGGACCAGCCCACCACGAGTGGCTCGCGCATCCTGGAGGGCTACCGTTCGCCGTATGACGCGACGGTGGTCGCACGCTCTCGCGCCGCGGGACTGATCCCGCTCGGCAAGACCAACATGGACGAGTTCGCGATGGGGTCGTCCACCGAGCACTCGGCATACGGCCCCACGCACAACCCCTGGGACCTCGATCGCATCCCGGGCGGTTCCGGTGGTGGCTCGGCCGCGGCCGTCGCCGCGTTCGAAGCGCCGCTCGCGCTCGGTTCCGACACGGGCGGCTCGATCCGTCAGCCCGCGCACGTGACCGGCACGGTCGGCGTCAAGCCCACCTACGGCGGTGTGAGCCGCTACGGCGCGATCGCCCTCGCCTCGAGCCTCGACCAGGTCGGCCCGGTCTCCCGCACCGTGCTCGACTCCGGACTGCTGCACGACGCGATCGGCGGCCACGATCCCAAGGACTCGACCTCCCTGCGCGATGCGTGGCCCTCGTTCGCCGAGGCTGCCCGTGAGGGCGCGCGCGGTGACGTGCTCAAGGGGCTAAAGGTCGGCGTGATCCGCGAGCTTCCCGACAGCGGCTTCCAGCCCGGCGTCGCCGCGTCCTTCCGCAGCGCGCTCGCGCTGATGGAGGCCCAGGGCGCGGAGATCGTCGAGATCGGCGCGCCGCACTTCGAGTACGGCGTCGCCGCCTACTACTTGATCCTCCCGGCGGAGGCGTCGAGCAACCTCGCGAAGTTCGACTCGGTCCGTTTCGGCCTGCGGGTGACCCCCGACGGCAACCCGACGGTCGAGGACGTCATGTCCGCGACGCGCGATGCCGGATTCGGCGACGAGGTCAAGCGCCGGATCATCCTCGGCACGTACGCGCTCTCGGCGGGTTACTACGATGCCTACTACGGCAGCGCCCAGAAGGTTCGCACGCTCATCCAGCAGGACTTCGCGAACGCGTTCGCCGAGGTCGACGTGATCGCGACGCCCTCCGCGCCGACCACGGCGTTCAAGCTCGGCGAGAAGATCGACGACCCGCTGCAGATGTACCTCAACGACATCACCACCATCCCGGTGAACCTGGCCGGTGTCCCGGGGATCTCCATCCCCAGTGGTCTGTCAGACGAAGACGGCCTCCCCGTGGGCATCCAGTTCATCGCTCCGGCGCGCGAGGATGCTCGTCTCTACAAGGTCGGCGCAGCGCTCGAGACGCTCCTCGTCGATTCGTGGGGTGCGCCGTTGCTCACCCGTGCACCGCAGCTCGCAGGAGGGAAGCGCTGATGGCCGCCGCCAAGCTCATGGACTTCGACAAGGCGCTCGAGCTGTTCGAGCCGGTCCTCGGATTCGAGGTGCACGTCGAGCTGAACACCAACACCAAGATGTTCTCTGATGCACCGAACCCGGCGAACGAGGCCTTCCATGCCGCCGAGCCGAACACGCTCATCGCGCCGGTCGACCTCGGGCTCCCGGGCTCGCTTCCGGTCGTGAACGAGACGGCAATCCGCTCCTCGATCAGTCTCGGTCTGGCTCTCGGCTGCTCGATCGCCGAATCGAGCCGGTTCGCGCGGAAGAACTACTTCTACCCCGACCTGGGCAAGAACTACCAGATCTCGCAGTACGACGAGCCGATCGCGTACGAGGGTTCGGTGGAGGTCGAGCTCGAGGACGGGACGCTCATCACGATCCCCATCGAGCGCGCGCACATGGAAGAGGACGCCGGGAAGCTGACCCACATGGGCGGTGCGACCGGGCGCATCCAGGGCGCCGAGTACTCGCTCGTCGACTACAACCGCGCCGGCGTGCCCCTGGTCGAGATCGTGACGAAGACGATCTTCGGCACCGACCACCGTGCGCCGGAGGTCGCGAAGGCCTATGTGCAGGCCATCCGCGACATCGTGCGGGGACTCGGTATCTCCGAAGCGCGTCTGGAGCGCGGCAACCTGCGCTGCGACGCCAACGTCTCCCTGCGTCCGCGCGGACAGGAGAAGCTCGGCACCCGCACCGAGACGAAGAACGTCAACTCGATGCGCTCCGTCGAGCGGGCCGTGCGATACGAGATCCAGCGTCAGGCGCAGATCCTCGCGGACGGCGGCACCATCACGCAGGAGACCCGGCACTGGCACGAGGACACCGGCACGACCTCGCCGGGACGGCCCAAGTCGGATGCCGACGATTACCGCTACTTCCCGGAACCGGATCTGCTGCCCGTGGAGCCGTCAGCCGAGCTGGTCGAGGAACTGCGCGAGGCGCTTCCGGAGCAGCCGGTGGCTCGCCGCCGCCGCCTCATGACCGAATGGGGATTCACCGACCTGGAGTTCCAGGATGTCCGCAACGGCGGTCTGCTCGAGGTCGTAGAGGCGACCATCGCCGCCGGGGCGACCCCCGCGACCGCGCGCAAGTGGTGGACCGGTGAGATCACCCGTATCGCGAACTCCCAGGAGAAGGACGCGACCGAGCTGATCAGCCCGGAGAGCGTGGCTGCTCTGCAGCAGCTCGTCGATGCGGGAACCCTGACCGACAAGCTCGCGCGTCAGGTGCTCGAGGGCGTCATCGCCGGGGAGGGTTCGCCGCAGGAAGTGGTCGACTCGCGTGGGCTCGCGGTCGTCTCCGACGACGGAGCGCTGATCGCCGCCATCGATGAGGCCCTCGCAGCGCAGCCCGATGTGATGGCCAAGATCAAGGACGGCAAGGTGCAGGCCGCCGGCGCCGTGATCGGGGCCGTCATGAAGGCGATGAAGGGCCAGGCGGACGCCGCCCGTGTCCGTGAGCTCATTCTCGAGCGCGCTGCGCAGTAGCGCGCCGTCCCGGGCCTCGTGTCGGAGGCCCGGGGGAGAATGGTCGTATGGGACACGGTGACGGACGGGGGCGGATCGTATCCGCCCCCGACGCCGACGACTCCGGCACGCGGATTCTCCATGTCGACATGGACGCGTTCTACGCCGCCGTGGAGGTGCTCGACGATCCTTCCCTCCGCGGATTGCCTCTGATCATCGGAGCTCCCGATGGGCGTTCCGTGGTGTCGAGCGCATCGTACGAGGCGAGACGCTACGGCGTCCGGGCGGCGATGCCGGTGTCGCAGGCCCTTCGACTGTGCCCGACCGCGCGCATCGTCCCGCCGCACTTCCACCGCTACCAGGAGGTCTCCCAGCAGGTCATGGCGATCTTCGAGTCGTTCACCCCGCTGGTCGAGCCGCTGTCCGTCGATGAGGCGTTCCTCGATGTGCAGGGTGTGCGTCGACTCTGGGGGAGCCCTGCACGCATCGCCGACCTCATCCGACAACGAGTCCTCGACGAGGTGGGAATCACCTGCAGCGTGGGAGTGGCGGCGACCAAGCACGTCGCGAAGATGGCCTCGACGATCGCCAAGCCCGACGGGATGCTCGTGGTCGCTGCGAGGGACACCCTCGACTTCCTGGCGCCGAGATCGGTCCGGGCCATGTGGGGCGTCGGTCCGAAAGCCGCGGAGGCTCTGGAGGCGCGTGGTATCCGCACGGTGCAGGACGTCCGCGATGCGCGCCCCGGAATGGTCGAACGCGCCGTGGGCACGGCTCTCAGCATGCGTCTCGGAGAACTCGCGCGGGGGGAAGACCCGCGGGCGGTGCACACGGAGCGGGTGGAGAAGAGCATCGGCCACGAGGAGACGTTCGACCACGACATCCTCGACCGTCCGTTCTTGCGAGCCGAACTGCTGCGGCTGGCCGACCGGGTCGCGGCTCGGCTCCGGCGCGCGGAGTGGGAGACCTCGACCGTCGCCGTCAAGATCCGCTTCGACGACTTCCGCACGGTGAACCGCTCCCAGACCTTGAGCGAACCCACCGCGGTGGGGCAACGCATCGGCGAGGCCGCGCAGTCGCTGTTCGAGCTGATCGATCGGCGAGACCCCGTCCGGCTCGTCGGTGTTCGCGCCGAGAACCTGCGTCCTGCCGGCGGCGGGGGTCTGGCTCTCTGGGACGAAGATGAGGACTGGCGCAAAGTCGAGGGGGCCGTCGACGAGGCCGTCGCTCGGTTCGGCACGGCGACGATCAGTCGTGCGCGGCACATAGGTCGCGGCGACGGTCGGGGAGCCGCTCAGCATCCGAAGGCCCACGGCGTGGATTGATCACGCACCGGTGCGGTTCCTGGGCTAGCGTGGGGGGATGCCGAACATTGCACTGGAACTCGGAAAGCAGGCTGCGTCCTTCGGAGTGAAGAGCGCATACGGAGAACCACAGGACGTCGGTGGGGTGAGCATCACCCCGGTGGCGTTCACGTACTCCGGATTCGGCGGCGGCAGCGGAGACGGCGGCGAGGGTGGCGGTGGCGGTGGCGTCTCGGTCCCGGTCGGCGTGTACGTGCGTCGCGAGGAGGGTCTGCGCTTCGAGCCCAACATCATCACGCTGCTCGTGGTCGCTGTCCCCTTCGTCTGGGTCGCCGGACGGGCGCTCACTCGCATCATCCGTGCCCTCAAGAAGTGACGATCCGGTCGCGGCTGCACTGGAGCACGCCGCGGCGCTGATCGAGCAGGACGTCCGTGCCGTGGCCGCGGCGAATCCGGTCGTCCTCATCGACGGCGGCAGCGGGGCCGGCAAGTCCTCTCTCGCGGCATTGCTGGTGAGACGTTGGCCCGTGGTCGGGCACGTGCAGCTCATCGCCCTGGATTCCCTCTATCCGGGCTGGGACGGACTCGACGGCGGCGCGGAGCGCGCCCGCGAGTGGATCCTCGGTCCGCACGGGCGCGGCTACATCGGCATCTGGCGCCGCTGGGATTGGGAAGAGCAGTCCGAGGCGGAGAGTCATGCCGTCGACCCCTCCCTCGGAGTGATCGTCGAGGGGAGCGGCATCCTTCGCCCCTCCACGGCGGGTCTCGCCGACGTCAGAATCTGGGTGGAGTCGGCCGAAGCCTCGCGGAAGGCGCGCGCCCTCGCTCGCGACGGGGACACCTATCGCCCGCACTGGGACCGCTGGGCCGCGCAGGAACGCCGTCACATCGAGCGGGATGATCCTCGCTCCCTGGCGACGCGTATCGTCGAGGTTCCCTGACTACGCGCCCGACTCGGCTTCGTCTGCTGCCTGGATGAGAAGCTCCAGACGATAGCCCAGCCAGTCGTACACGTCGTGACGGCTGTCCGACATCGCGTGCTCGTCCGTCGTGATCCCCAGACGATCAGCGATCACGAGCCGGAGGGCCGTCACGGTGCGGAGCCACGATTCCAGATCGCCCAGGGTGATGGAGAGGTCACGAGTGCGAACCGCGTCTGCATCCGTGAGGCCCGCATTGGGGGCAGAGACGTCTTCAAGCGCAGCACGCATGCGACGCGCGTCCGCGAGGCGCCGATCGAGCAGATCCTTCCGCGTGCTCCCGGCGAAATCGGCAGCGGCGTCGGGGTCATCGGGATACGGGTTGGGCGTCAGGCGGTCGACGGCCGGGTCCTCGCCGTTCCGCGATTCACCGATGAGCTCGATGAAGTCGTCGAGCAGCATCGCCAGGTGATGCTCCTCGATGGCGCTGATCGTGACGGTGATGCGGTCTGAAGTCATGGGGAGGCCCTTCTGACCGTCGCCCAGAGGCCGTAGTCGTGCATCGCCTGCGCGTGGACCTCCATGGTCTCCCGGGGACCCGTGGCCACGATCGCGTGCCCGTCGTTGTGCACCGCGAGCATGAGCGCTGTCGCGTGGTCGAGCGAGTAGCCGAAGTATTTCCGGAAGACGCGGACGACGTAGCTCATGAGGTTCACCGGATCATTCCAGACGACGACCTGCCACGGCTCCAGAGGTGCGGCACTGAGTTCGATCGTCTCCTCGAGATCGGGGACTGCCGTGGGCATCGTCATGCCCAGCCCAACTCGTGCAGCTGCGCATCATCGATCCCGTAGAAGTGAGCGATCTCATGCACCAACGTCGTGTGGATCTCGTCGCGGAGTTCTTGCTCCGTCTCGCACTGCGCAAGATGCGGTTCGCGGTAGACGACGATGCGATCGGGGAGTTCGCCCATCCCGTACTGCGTCCGCTCCGTCAGCGCCAGTCCGTCATAGAGACCGAGCAGATCGAGGCTGCCGTCCTCCGGGCGGTCCTCCACCACGAACACCACGTTGTCGAGCCCTTCGACCATGTCGTCGGGGAGCAGATCGAGCTCGTCGATCACGAGCTCTTCGAAGGCGGCCGCATCCATGTCCATCCCCTCCAGCCTAGGGGCGACAGCCCTCAGTGGAGGAGAACGAGAATCGCGGCGACCGCTATGAAGAGCGTGCCGAAGACCGTGTTGAGCACTCGCTGTCCGCGCGCGGTTCGCGTGAGGCGACGGAACGGACGCGCGGCTGCCGCGAAGAACCCCCACATCACGATCACGTCCACCACGATCACCGTCGCGATGAGCGTGAGGTACTGGGGGAGCGGGGGCTGATCCAGTCTGACGAATTGGGGGATGAACGCCAGGAAGAACACGATCGCCTTGGGATTGAGCAGGTTCACCCAGAAGCCGCGGCGGATCATCGACCACGGACTCTCACGGGAGTCGACCGGAACGGGTGCGTCCTCGACCGCCACGGTCGGCTTCGTCAGGATCAGCCGGACGCCGAGAAACACGAGGTAGGCCGCTCCGGCGTAGCGGATCCCGTTGAAGAGAAGCTCCGAACGGGACACGAGGAGCCCGACTCCCGCGGCGACGACCGCCACATGGACGATCAGGGCGATCTGCTGCCCGACGATGCCCCAGATGGAACGACGCCATCCCTGATTCATCGCATTCGACATCGTGTTGATCGCGCCGGCCCCCGGCGTGAAGCTGATGACGACGGAAGCGGTCAGCAACGAGAACCAGACCGCAAGCGACACGTCGTCAGTCTAGGGCTTCGCGGGGGCGCATCATTTGAGGCACAGATGCGAAGAAGGCCCGAACCTTGCGATTCGGGCCTTCTTCTGGAGGGTGAGTAACGGGACTCGAACCCGCGACATCCGGCACCACAAGCCAGCGCTCTACCAGCTGAGCTATACCCACCATGTGCCCACCGGAGCGGGCAACCATACGAGTCTATTACATGTTCGGAGTGAACTCTGACACCGTACGCGAAGCGATCTCGCGAGCCTCGTCGCTGGACGGACCCGGCTCATCGACGAACACGGCCTCCCGGTAGTAGCGGAGCTCCCTGATCGACTCCAGGATGTCAGCAAGGGCGCGATGACCGCCGTCCTTCGAGGGAGCCTGGAAGAACACCCGCGGATACCAGCGGCGCGACAGCTCTTTGATGCTCGACACGTCGACGTTGCGGTAATGCAGCCACTGATCGACCTGGGGCATGTACTTTGCCAGGAACATCCTGTCCGTGCCGATCGTGTTGCCTGCCAGAGGAGCCTTCCGCTCAAGCGGAACGAAGCGCTTGATATAGGCGAGAGTCTGCGCCTCCGCCTCTTCGAGCGAGAGACCGCCTGCGATCTCGTCGATGAGCCCCGAGGTCTCGTGCATGTTCGTGACGAAGTCATTCATGTGATCGAGGGCCGCTTCGCTGGCTCTGATCACCACCTGGAACCCCGCATCGACGGGGTTGAGTTCGAAGTCGGTGATCACGACCGCGATCTCCACGAGTTCGTCGACTGCGAGATCGAGGCCCGTCATCTCGCAGTCGATCCATACGAGGCGGTCATTCTCGGACGCAGATACCATGTCGCCATCCTATCGACGGTCCCGACATCCCCGACCGGAACCGGCGTCATGATCGTTCGGCAGGAGCGCGATACTCTAGACGCGTGCGCCTCCGTAGCTCAGGGGATAGAGCAGGAGCCTTCTAATCTCTTGGTCGCAGGTTCGAATCCTGCCGGGGGCACCACGCAGCATCGAATCCCGGTGAGAGACGCGGAAGGGGACCGGCCTCCTGGCCGTCGTCAGGAAGCACGCAGAGCGGCGACCGCGTCGTCCACACGCCAGAACTCGCCGACGACGCGGAACACGCCCGTCGCGAGGTGCAGCCGTTCGGCGCGGTACCGAAGCCCCAGCGGATCGGCGACGATCCGGAGATGACCCAGGATGTGCTCCCGGCGATCCTGCACCCTCCAGAGGTGATCGGCAGCGCGGACCAGATGCTCGCGCGCAGAGGAGAGTCGAGGCGTCGCGAACGGGACGTCGGGTAGGGAGGTGGTCAGGTGGTCGGACATCGGTACTCCTTTCATGATTCGAAGGTATGACCGACCACCGACATTCGCCGTCGCAGGTTCCGTCGCTGTCATCGGGGCTTTCTCTCCACCGTCCGCGCGATCTGCAATCTGTCCACCGGTCGCGTCTTCACCGCATCCACGGCCCGAGGCTCCCGCGCAAGCTGGAGAAAGCCGGAAAAGACCCGGCGATCGAGAGGATACGAACATGATCGACACCCTGACCATCGTGGGACGAGTCGCCACCGACCCGACGCAGACACAGACAGGCGGAGGGGTCCCTGTCACCAACTTCCGCCTTGCCACCACGCACCGTCGCTTCGATGCCGCGACGCAGACGTGGACGGATTCGGGCACCAACTGGTACTCGGTGGCGGCGTACCGCCACCTCGGAGAGAACGCCAAGGCGTCGCTGCGCACGGGAGACAGCGTCATCGTGACGGGGCGTCTCAAGATCCGCAACTGGGAGAGCAATGGGAAGCACGGCACCAGTGTCGACATCGAGGCAGATGCGATCGGCCATGATCTGCGGTGGGGAACCACGGCGTATCGCCCGCAGCCGCGTCCGCAGACGAGTGCTCCCGACACGTCGACCGAATCACCGGATACGCGTGTCTCCGAGGATGACGTCGATGCGCTGGGCTCGGGGAGCGATTCATCCGCGTTCGCACTCTCCTGGTCGGCACCGGACGTAGAGGTGGCCGGGAGCGCGTGACGGGCGCTGCCTCGGCGACGGCGCACGGCTGCGCGCGTGAACGGGGGGCACGAGGACAGCGCAGGTGTGATGAGAAGGCGACGTAGACTCGGCACGTGCTTCGTCGATCGGTCCTTCCTCCGCCGCGCACAGCCGGTGCACTAGCCGCCGCCGCTGTCGTCGCCATGCTCCTGTCCGGCTGCACGCCGACCGCCGCACCGTCTCCCTCCGCCACGGCCTCCGCCTCACCGGACGCGGAATCGACGGCACCCGTCGGGCCCGTTCTCGTGCCGGATGGTAGCGCCGACGACAATCTGCCGCTGTTCACCGCTACCGCGGAGGGCGTTTGGGCGACCGAGCAGCGCGGCGAAGGTCGGGCGTACATCGACGCGCTGATCGGCGCAGGATTCGATCGCGATTCGATGCAGGTGACCCAGGATCTGACCACGGTGGGCAACCCGGCGGAGAGTCTGCAGTTCTCGGTCCGCTGGGGCAATGACGAGTGCCTCGTCGGCCAGGTCGGCCCTTCCACCGGTCAGGTCGTCACGGCGGTTCTCCCGCAGCTCGCGGAGGGGCGCTGTCTCGTCGGCACCACGCGTCCGATCGACTGGTGAGATGCCAGGGGGCCGGTAGGCTGGAGTGTCGATCTTCGACGCCAACAGAAGGAGCGGTTTTCGGTGGCTGAGTACATCTACTCGATGGTTCGTGCGCGCAAGGCGGTGGGCGAGAAGCTCATCCTCGACGACGTGACCATGGCGTTCCTCCCCGGGGCCAAGATCGGCATGGTCGGTCCGAACGGCGCGGGTAAGTCGACCATCCTCAAGATCATGGCAGGACTCGACACCCCGTCGAACGGCGAGGCGAAGCTCTCCCCGGGGTTCACGGTCGGCATCCTGATGCAGGAACCTGAACTCGACGAGACCAAGACCGTTCTGGAGAACATCCAGGACGGGATCGCGATCAAGGCCAAGCTCGACCGGTTCAACGAGATCTCCGCTCTGATGGCGGATCCCGATGCCGACTTCGACGCTCTCCTCGCCGAGATGGGCTCGCTTCAGGAGGAGATCGACGCGGCAGACGGTTGGGACCTCGACTCGCAGCTCGAGCAGGCCATGGACGCCCTCCGCACCCCTCCGGGAGACGCGGCCATCGCACCGCTGTCGGGTGGAGAGAAGCGTCGCGTGGCGCTGGCGAAGCTGCTCCTCCAGAAGCCCGATCTGCTGCTGCTGGACGAGCCGACCAACCACCTCGACGCCGAGAGCGTGCTCTGGCTCGAGCAGCACCTCCAGGCATACAAGGGCGCCGTCATCGCGATCACCCACGACCGGTACTTCCTCGACCACGTGGCCGAGTGGATCGCCGAGGTCGACCGCGGCCGCCTGATCGGTTACGAGGGCAACTACTCGACGTACCTGGAGAAGAAGGGCGAACGCCTCGAGATCCAGGGCAAGAAGGACGCCAAGCTCGCCAAGCGCCTCAAGGAGGAGCTGGAGTGGGTGCGTTCCAGCGCGAAGGGTCGCCAGACCAAGTCGAAGGCGCGTCTCGCCCGATACGAGGAGATGGCTTCCGAGGCGGAGCGGACCAGGAAGCTCGACTTCGAGGAGATCCAGATTCCGGCGGGCCCGCGTCTCGGAAGCGTGGTCATCGAGGCCAAGAACCTGAAGAAGGGCTTCGACGGGCGCTCGCTCATCGATGGACTCAGCTTCAGCCTCCCGCCGAACGGCATCGTCGGCGTCATCGGGCCGAACGGTGTGGGAAAGACCACCCTGTTCAAGACCATCGTCGGGCTCGAGCCGCTCGACGGCGGAGACCTGAAGATCGGTGAGACGGTCAAGATCAGCTATGTCGACCAGTCCCGCTCCAACATCGACCCGAACAAGACGCTGTGGGAGGTCGTCTCCGACGGACTCGACTACATCACGGTCGGCAAGACCGAGATCCCGTCGCGCGCCTACGTGTCGAAGTTCGGCTTCAAGGGCCCCGATCAGCAGAAGAAGGCCGGCGTGCTCTCCGGTGGTGAGCGCAACCGCCTCAACCTGGCGCTGACCCTCAAGGAGGGTGGCAACCTGCTTCTTCTCGACGAGCCCACGAACGACCTCGACGTCGAGACCCTGAGCTCACTGGAGAACGCGCTGCTCGAGTTCCCCGGCTGCGCCGTGGTGATCACCCACGACCGGTGGTTCCTCGACCGCATCGCCACGCACATCCTCGCCTACGAGGGAACCGACGAGAAGCCGGACCAGTGGTATTGGTTCGAGGGCAACTTCGAGGCGTACGAGGAGAACAAGATCGAGCGTCTCGGAGCCGATGCCGCCAAGCCGCACCGCTCAACCCACCGCAAGCTGACGCGCGACTGACTCCGTCATGACCGCGACGCCGGGGCCCCGCCTGCACATCCCGATCCAGCTCCGCTGGGGCGATCTGGATGCATTCAACCACGTCAACAACACCTCGATGCTGAAACTGCTCGAGGAGGCTCGCGTGCGAGCGTTCTGGCGTGCGGGCCCCGGCGAGGAGGCTCCATCGACGGCGGTGCTCGATTCGGGCATCGAAGAGGGGATCCTCACGCTGATCGCCCGCCAGGAGATCGAATACCTCGCGCCGGTGCCGTATCAGCGGCGACCGCTCGAGGTGCAGATGTGGTTCGGCAAGCTCGGCGGATCCAGCGTCGAGGTCTGCTACGAGGTACACAACGATCCGACGGCGGAACCTCGTCAGATCTACGCGCGCTCGACGGCGATCATCGTCCTGGTCGACGCGCAGACCGGTCGCCCGACCCGCCTGACCCAGGAGATGCGCGACGTCTGGGAGCCGTACGTCGGCGAATCGATCGAGTACACCCACCGCTGACACCGGCCGCGGTCCCGGTCGCAGCGCGCCTCGACCGGAGCTGCCAGCTCTTCAAGCCGGTCGGGCCAGTCAAACTCGGCAGACGCTTCAGTGCTGCTGGTCAGTGCTGCTCGTCAGTCCTGATCGTCAGGGACGCGGATCATGATCTCCTGCGCGACGCTCGCCGCGAACTCGCCGTCTCGGGTGAAGATCCGGCCAGTGGCGAGTCCCCGTCCGCCGCGCGCGTTCGGCGACTCCTGCACGTACAGGAGCCACTCATCCACCCGCGCGGGCCGGTGCCACCACATCGCATGATCGAGGCTCGCGACTTTGAGACCGGGAAGCGCCCAGTACACGCCGTGCGCCCGAAGGATGGACTCCTGGATCGTCATGTCGCTGAGGTAGGCGAGGGCTGCGCGATGCAGACGCGGGTCGTCGGGGAGCGGAGCCCGCAGGCGCATCCACACGGCCTGCTGCGGTATGCGCTCGTCGTCACTGGGCAGATACAACGGCGAGTCGACGTGACGGATGTCCGCTGCCCGCTCGCTCAGCATCCGGGCCGTCCCGCCGGGGAGCCCCTGCACGCGGGCCTCGTCCGGAGCCAGGTCTTCCGGTGCGGGAATGCCCTCCGGCATCGATGCCGCATGTTCGACACCGGGGTCCGCGTCCTGGAAGGAAGCGATCATCGAGAAGATCGGCACACCGTTCTGGTACGCCTGGGCACGGCGCGTCGAGAAGGAACGTCCGTCGTGGATGCGGTCCACAGAGATCGTGATGCCCTGGCTCGCGTCGCCGGGGCGCAGGAAGTAGCCGTGCATCGAGTGCGCAGCCCGATCCTCGGGGAGCGTGCGTTCGGCAGCCAGGAGCGCCTGAGCGAGGACCTGGCCACCGTAGATCCGTCCGCTCGGCATCGGGTGCGAAGAACCCGTGAAGATGTCCTCCGTGGTCCTTGCCTGCGTCGAATCGAGATCGAGCACTTCGAGCAGCCGCTCGACGGTCCGGGTGGCGTGCTCGTCCGTGCTCATCTGTTCCTCTCCGCGCCCCGAGGCGCCGCTCCGTTGGTAGTTTAGAACGCGTGCCGCATCACCTCCTCCTCGCCGACCCGGACACAGCGAAGGACGTCCTCACGTTCGTGGGACGCGCGTCACGGATCACGGACGAGGGAGTACGGTTGCAGGCGGGGAACGGTGTGCTCGCCCTCACGACCGCGGCGCTCGCTCCCCATGGACTCTTCGACCAGACACCGACGATCCTCGCGATGCGGATCGTGCACGCCGACCCCGAGCTCGAGTGCGACATCGTGGTCGACCAGCTCTCGCAGACCGATGAGCCGCAGCGGCTCGGTCTCCCGGAGACCGGGATGTCGCCCGCCTGGGCCGGGGTGGCTCCGCCCCGTGGCTCTTGGGAGCCCGTAGGCGAGCTCGACGCATCTGTGATCGCGCAGCGCGCGCAGTGGGGAATCTCCGCCGTCGCCCGCGGCGCAGCCCCGGGATCCGGCGAAGAGGCCGTACGCGCCCTGCGTGCGGCGATCTGGGGCGAACCCGACGAGGACCTCGACGGCCTCCCTCGGGGAATCGCCTTCGCTGCCGACGCGATGGGGTTCATCTCCGGTGAGGAGCAGGTCCGCGTGTCGAAGTCGGGGCGGTGGACACGTCTCGCCTTCCGACGTGGTCACGTGCTGTCGCGCGGTCCCGTCGCATCGGGTCTCACGAGCGTCCGGGACACCGGCTCCGCGGGCTGAGATCCTCCGGGCGCCCGCGAGTCCAACCGCAGCGCCACGATCCTGCTCACCAGCGCGCTTGTGCCACCCAGTACGAGCACGAGTCCCAGAGCGTCCAGGAGCGGGAACAGCCAGAGGTCGATCACCCAGTACTGCCAGTTGACGGATCCCCCGAGCAGCCCTGGCACCAGGGGGACGAAGAACCCCGCCACGATGACGAGCGCGAACGGAACGAGCCGGGCACCGGCACGCGACCTCCCCTCTCCGCGCATCCGCCTCGCCCAACGCGGACCCCTCAGCGTCGTGACGAGCAGAACGATCGACGCGAACGCTGTGACACCCAGGAGGATCCTGTTCGCGATATCCAGCGGATTCTCGTACGTCGCCGCGGACGGGTCGCCTTCGATCAGGTGACGCACCAGCTCGCCGGGGGAGCCCACCCCGTTCGTCAGCACCACGGCTGCGGTACCGGTGGTGGTGTCGAAGGCCATCGACCCGCCGAACGTCGCGAGAGTACCCCCGTGCGACAGGACGCCGGGCGCTGGTGCTCCGTCCGGACCGAGGTTCTGCCATCCCAGGGCATACGACACGGCGCCCGGTTGCACAGAATGCAGTTCCTCCCGCAGCACCGGATCCAGGATGTCCGCGCCGACGTCACCCTGGTTGAAACCCAGCCATTGCACCATGTCGGAAAGCGTTGAGACCACACCACCGTTGCCGCCGCATCGGCCGGGCATCTCCGGCATGACATAGGCGACCCCGAGCACCACGGAGTAGCCGGGCGTGAGCCCGTCGACGCTCTGATCACAGGCGTCGACGCTTCGAGAGTCGAGCATCCCGAGCGGGGCGAAAAGCCGCAGACGGAGGAACTCGTCGAGGCTCTGCCCGGAGACGACCTCGACGATGCGGGCCGCCAGCGAGTAGTTCGTGTTGTGGTATTCGAAACGAGCACCCGGATCCGCGACGAGTCGTCGTCCTGTGAGTTCAGCCACCACCGCCCGCGTGTTGCGCGGCGCCGGCAGCGAGAACTCGTCGTTCGTCTGCAGCGAGAGCCCCGACGTATGAGACAAGAGCTGTCTGATCGTGATGTTCCGATGCCTGGGGTCGGCCATCGTGAATTCAGGGAGCCGCTCGACGACGAGGTCGTCGAGCGCCAGCGCTCCATCCTGCACGAGGAGCATGATCGCGGTCGCCGTGATCGACTTGCTCATCGACGCGATCCGGAACGGCGTCTGCGGAGTGATCGGGTCGCCCGCTCCGTCACGGCCGTGCACGATCAGGTCGACGTCACCATTCGAGATGACCGCTGCCGCGACCCCGGGCGTCGCGAACGCCTCGGCGTAGCTCCTGACCGCGCTTTCATGCGCCGTCGACGCATCGGCGGCGGCAGCGGAGAGCGTACCGCCGAGGATCGATGCCGAGACGAGACCGAGGATGCAGAGGATGCGCACGAGTCCACGGTAGGGAGCAGGACGCGACGACTCGAGACCCGCCGCCGCCGCTTCGGGTTACCCCGAACAAGCAGGATGGATGCCCCGAAGAGGGTCACCCGGAAAGCCCGGGACCGAGATCATCCGGCCAGAGCCGCAGCCCGTCCGGCGATGCGGCCGGAGAACAGACACCCGCCGAGGAACGTCCCCTCGAGCGCACGGTAGCCGTGCACTCCGCCACCGCCGAAACCGCTCGCCTCGCCAGCGGCGTACAACCCGGGGATCGGCTCGCCGACCGCGTTCAGCGCGCGCCCTTGGAGGTCGGTGTTGATGCCGCCGAGCGACTTGCGGGTGAGCACGTGCAGCTTCACCGCGACGAGCGGCCCCGCGGCCGGATCCTGAAGGCGATGCGGAGCCGCCGTTCGGATGAGCTTGTCGCCTCGATAGCTGCGCATGGAACGGAGCATGCCGATCTGCGCATCCTTCGTGAAGTCGTTCTCCATCTCCCGATCGCGGGCGAGCACCTCGCGCCGCACGTTGTCGATGTCCAGCACCTCGCCGCCAGCGTGCCTCTGCATCTGCTCCAGCAGCGAATCGAGGTCGTTCTCCACGATGAAGTCCTCACCCTCGTCGAGGAACGCCTGCACCGGCCCTGTGGGCCCCTTCGCCAGGCGGGACTTCAACAGGAGGCCCACGTCCTTCCCGGTGAGGTCGGGGTTCTGCTCGCTTCCGGAGAGGGCGAACTCCTTCTCGACGATCTGGCGCGACGTGACGAACCAGGAGTGGTCGTGCCCGGTCGTGCGCAGATGAGCGAGAGTCCCGAGAGTGTCGAATCCGGGGAACAGCGGCACGGGCAGGCGAGTGCCGGTCGCGTCGAACCACAGCGAAGACGGCCCGGGGAGGATGCGGATCCCGTGCGACGGCCATACCGGATCCCAGTTGGCGATGCCTTCGACGTAGTGCCACATGCGATCGCCGTTGATCAGCCGGGCACCGGCGGCTTCGCTCACGCCGTGCATCGAGCCGTCGACATACGCGGGCACCCCGGTGAGCATGTGCTCCGGTGCAGTGCCGAGGCGCGCGGGCCAAGCGGCGCGTACAAGGTCGTGGTTTCCACCGATGCCGCCCGACGAGACGATGGTCGCTGTCGCCGTGATCTCGAAATCGTCGACGACGTCGCGCGATGAAGGCTCACCGCGCTTCGACCCGCTCGTCGCGAGGATCTGCCCGCGTGCCCCGGTGACGGTTCCGTCGGTCACCAGCAGCTCGGAGACGCGGTGGCGGGGGAGCACGGTCAGGCGCCCCTCTCGCTCCCCTTGCTCGACAGCTGCGGCGAATGGCGCGACGATTCCCGGGCCGGTGCCCCACGTGATGTGGAAGCGGGGCACGGAGTTGCCAGGTCCGATAGCGCCGTAGCCGCCGCGCTCCGCCCAGCCGACGACGGGGAAGAAGCCGACCCCACGTTCACGGAGCCACGCGCGCTTCTCGCCGGCGGCGAACTGCAGGTACGCCTCGGCCCATCGCCGGGGCCACTCGTCTTCCGGTCGATCGAATCCGGCGTTGCCCAACCAGTCCTGGGTCGCCAGTTCCAACGAGTCCTTGATGCCGAGGCGCCGCTGCTCGGGGGAGTCGATGAAGAACAGCCCTCCGAACGACCACCAGGCCTGCCCACCGAGGTTCGTGCGCGGTTCCTGATCCACCAGGATGACACGCCGCCCGGCATCGAGCGCCTCGGCGGCGGCGACCAGGCCCGCCAACCCCCATCCGATCACCAGGACGTCTGCGGACAGGGGCGTTGTCGTCATGGGGTCTCCGTTGATTCCTGACGTGAGCGGGTCTCGAGCGTGGGCCGGCCGCCGGGTCCGGCGCCGATCCCGGAAGGTTCGCGTGTGTTCACCATGGCATAGGCCGCGCGCTCCAGGTAGTCCCACAGCGTGGTTTCGTGCAGGGGAGACAACTGCGCCTCGTCGAGAGCGGTGCGCATGTGACGAAGCCAACGGTCCCGCGCATCCGCATCGATGTGGAACGGCATGTGCCTCATGCGCAGTCGGGGATGCCCGCGGGTCTCACCGTACGTCGTGGGGCCGCCCCAGTACTGCTCGAGGAACATCCGAAGACGGTCTTCGGCAGGGCCGAGGTCTTCCTCCGGGTACATGGGCTTCATGACGGGGTCCAGCGCGACCTCGCGGTAGAACACCGAGACGATCCTCCGGAAGGTCTCGTGCCCGCCGATCTCGTCGTAGAAGGTCACTTCTGGGTGCTCCCGTCGTCGTTGGGCTTCTTCCGCCGCCAGATACCCCGGTCAGGGATGATGGGCACGCCGGTCACCGCGTTCGGCCGGGTCCTGGGCGGATTCGCACCGCGGACCCGCCGCGCACCGTCGAGCCCTGTCGGCACCACGTCGACCATGCGGGGCACGCCGATCTCCTTCTCGAGGAGGGCGGCACGCAGGCGGCGACGCAGCTCCTGGGCCACGTCGTCCTTGGCATTGGCCCTGGCTTTGATGACGATACGCACCACGAGCGCGTCTCCGTCGATGGACTCCAAGCCCCACAGCTCGGGCTTCTCGATGATGCGCGTACGCCACTTCGGGTCCTTCGACAGTCCCTGCGCGGTCTCGAGCATGATGTGCTCGACCTGTTCGAGGTCGGAGTCGGCCGGCACGCCGATGTCGATGATGGAGCGCGCCCACCCCTGCGACATGTTGCCGATCCGGGTCACCTCACCGTTGCGCACGTACCAGAGCGTGCCGTTGACGTCACGCACCTGGGTGATGCGCACACTCACGTATTCGACCACACCGCTCGCGAGACCGAGATCCACCACATCGCCGATGCCGATCTGGTCTTCGGCCACGAGGAACATGCCGTTGAGCACGTCCTTGACGATGTTCTGGGCGCCGAAACCGAGACCAGCGCCGACCGCAGCGGTCAGGAGGGTCAGTGAGCCGAGCAGACTCGAATCGAGCGCGTTCACGATCAGCACGATCGCGATCACGACCAGCATCACGTTCACGATGTTCTGCAGGATGGTGCCGAGCGTGCGTGTGCGCTGCACCAGGCGCATATCCGCGAGCGGAGAGCGCTCGAGTGCCTGAGTGTCGTCGACCGATGCCTTGTTCTTCGCGCTGTCGACGATGCGGTGCACCACACGTCGGATGACGAGCCGCAGGACGAGCCCGATCACGATGCAGCTGACGATGATGATGGCGACCGCGATTGCCTTCATGCCGACCTCGCCGAGCCAGGCGAGCAGCGCCGTCACCCAGTCGGGGAGCGGGGTCTCGGCGGGCGGTTGGGTGACAGTGGAGGGAAGAATCATCACCTCCGATCCTAGCGAGCGGGCCTCTGTGCGGGCTGGGTGGAACCCCGCGTCAAAACGGAGACCATCCGGCCCGACCGCAGCGTGTCATTGGTGGACACACGGGGATCAGAGCGGATGGTCTCCGTTTTCGCCGGTGTTCGGGTATCAGTCCTCGGCGTCGCGGGCCTGCGCGGCCAGGGCGCGCTCGACATCGGCGAGGTTCTCGAGCACGAGGCGTCGCAGAGCAGGGGCGACATCCTGGTGCTCCGAGAGCCAGCCGCGGGTCGCGTCGCGCAGGGCGATGTCCGCCAGTGCGGTCGGGAACAGCCCCACGATCAGGTACTGGGCGATCTGGTAGGTCCGCGACTCCCAGATCGGCAGCAGCATGTCGAAGTACGCCGGGACGAACTCCTCGAGCACCGCAGCCCCCGCCGGGTGGGTGAACCCGAGTGCTGCGGAGCGCACGATCGTGTTCGGAGCATCATCGCGCTCGATCAACGACGCCCACGCGGCCTTCTTGGAGGCGGAGTCCGGCAGGGACGCGCGTGCCTGAGCCGCGAACTCCCCACCCTTCGCGGTGTTGTCCGCGGCGAGAGCGGCATCGATCGTGGCGGCGTCCGTCGCGCCGATCGTGGCGAGCCCGGCGAGCAGCTGCCAGTTCAGGTCAGCGTCGATCTCCAGCCCGGGGAGCGTGTCCTCACCGGAGCGCAGACGTCCGACGATGCCCGCGTGCTCAGGAGTGACCAGAGCGTTGGCGAAGGCCGTGACGAACTGCAGCTGGCTGTCGCTGCCGGGGTCGGCCGACTCTGCCAGGCTCCACAGACCATCCGCCACCTTGAGGCGCGCGGCCTCGCGGTCGGCCGGTGCGACGTAGAGGTTCGCCGCGGTGCGCAGCTGCGCGAGCGTGGTGCGCACCGTCGTCGACTCGGTCTCACGCCCGATGTTGCCGAGCACGAGGTCGATGTACTCGGAAGCGCCGGTCTCGGCGTCGCGGGTCTGATCCCATGCCGCGCCCCAGACGAGCGAACGGGCGAGCGGGTCGTGGATGTCGGCGAGGTGTGCGATCGCGGTGGCCAGAGACTTCTCGTCGAGGCGGATCTTCGCGTAGGCGAGGTCGTTGTCGTTGAGGAGCACGAGGTCGGGGCGGGTGAGACCCTGCAGCTCGGGGATCTCGGTGCGGTCGCCGTCGACGTCCACTTCGAGGTAGTGCGTGCGGGTGAGCGAGCCGTCCGTGAGGGTGTAGAAGCCGATGCCGAGACGGTGCGGACGGATGGTCGGGTAGTCGGCCGGAGCGGTCTGCGTGATCGCGAAGCGCGAGATCGTGCCGTCGTGGCCCTCGGCGATGACCGGCTCCAGCGTGTTCACGCCGGCGGTCTCCAGCCACTTCTTGGACCACGTGCCGAGGTCGCGGCCGCTGGTGGCTTCGAGCTCGGTGAGCAGGTCGCTGAGCTCCGTGTTGCCCCAGGAGTGCTTCTGGAAGTACTGCGAGACGCCCGAGAAGAACGCCTCGATACCGACCCAGGCGGCCAGCTGCTTCAGGACGGAGCCGCCCTTGGCGTAGGTGATCCCATCGAAGTTCACCTGCACGTCTTCGAGGTCGTTGATCTCGGCGACGATCGGGTGGGTCGAGGGGAGCTGGTCCTGGCGGTAGGCCCAGGTCTTCTCCATGGCGTTGAACGTGGTCCATGCCTCGGTCCACTCCGTGGCCTCCGCCGTGGCGATGGTCGAGGCCCACTCGGCGAACGACTCGTTCAGCCAGAGGTCGTTCCACCACTTCATCGTGACGAGGTCGCCGAACCACATGTGAGCGAGCTCGTGCAGGATCGTGACGACGCGACGTTCCTTGACGGCGTCCGTCACCTTGCTGCGGAAGACGTAGGTCTCGGTGAAGGTGACGGCTCCCGCGTTCTCCATGGCGCCGGCGTTGAACTCCGGCACGAAGAGCTGGTCGTACTTGGCGAACGGGTACGGCACGCCGAACTTCGACTCGAAGTAGGCGAAGCCCTCGCGGGTCTTGTCGAAGATGTAGTCGGCGTCGAGGTGCTGCCACAGGCTCTTGCGGCCGTACACGCCGAGGGGGATGACGCGGCCGGAGGCGCTCGTCAGCTCCGAGAAGGTCGACTCGTAGGGACCGGCGACCAACGCCGTGATGTACGAGGAGATGCGCGGCGTCGGCTCGAAGCCCCACGTGGCGGTGACGTCATCGTCGTGCACGATGGGCTCGGGGGTGGGCGAGTTGGAGACGACCTTCCATGCGGCCGGTGCGGTCACGGTGAACTGGAACGTCGCTTTGAGATCGGGCTGCTCGAAGACCGCGAACACTCGACGTGAGTCGGGCACCTCGAACTGCGAGTAGAGGTAGACCTCGCCATCGACGGGATCGACGAAACGGTGCAGGCCCTCGCCGGTGTTCGTGTACTCGCAGTCGGCGTCCACGACGAGGACGTTCTCCGCCTGGAGTCCCTCGAGCGTGATGCGCGAGTCGGCGAAGACCTCGTCGGGGTCGAGCTGTTCCCCGTTGAGCGAGATCTCACGGACCTCCCGCGCGATCAGATCGATGAAGGTGAAGCTCTCGGGCGTGGCGGTGAAGCGGACGACGCTCCGAGAGCCGAAGACCTCGGCGCCCTTGGTCAGATCGAGGGCGACTTCGTAGGACTGCGTGTCGACGACGTCGCGGCGCTCCTGCGCTTCGATACGGGTGAGGTTCTCTCCAGGCACAGCTGTACTCCCAGGGGTGAGGGGATGTCACCGGGGCTGGGCGCAGTTGGCGCCGACGGCAACCCTGACAGCCTACGCCAGTGCGGGGAATGGCTGATCTCCATCGCGGTGCAGGGGAATCGGATAGAAACGGTGCTCGCGCGCACTCCGGCACTCCGTAGAAGTGGGAGGATGGACGGGTGACTGCGATCGAGCCGAATGTCGTCCCCTTTGCCTCGCCTGCTGCCTCCGGTGGTGCACCTTTCGTGACCGCACCGGTCGCCTATGACGCGATCCTTCTCGCCGGATTCGGCGGGCCCGAGGGCCAGGAGGATGTGATCCCGTTCCTCAGGAACGTGACGCGCGGCCGCGGCATCCCCGACGAGCGGCTCGAGGAAGTCGCGCACCACTACCGCCACTTCGGCGGAGTGAGTCCGATCAACGGTCAGAACCGCGTGCTCAAGGAGGCGCTGCAGAACGCTCTCGCCGAGCGGGGCATCACGCTCCCGGTCTACTGGGGCAACCGCAACTGGGCGCCGTACCTGGAAGAGGTCGTGACCGAGGCGTCGAGCAACGGGCACAACACCCTGCTCGCCTTCGCCACGAGTGCGTACAGCTCGTTCTCCAGCTGCCGCCAGTACCGGGAGGACTTCGCCCGCATCCTGGAGGAGACCGGCCTGGGCGAGACCGTCACGATCGACAAGATCCGCCCGTTCTACGATCACCCCGGCTTCGTCGAGGCGTTCGAGACCGGTGTCCGTGAGGCCATCGAGAACTTCCTCGCCGAAGGCATCGCAGCCGCGGACATCCAGATCCTCTTCTCGACGCACAGCATCCCCACCGCCGACGCCGAGCGCTCGGGTGCCCGCGACATCGAGTGGGGTGAGGGCGGCGCCTATGCCGCGCAGCACCTCGCCGTCGCCGCGTGGGTCATGGATCGCGTCCGCCAGACCGTCCCGGCGGCCGCCGACGTGTCGTGGGAGCTCGTCTACCAGTCCCGCTCCGGTCCCGCCTCGCAGCCGTGGCTCGAGCCCGATGTCTGCGACGTGATCGGCGAGCTGCCCGAGCGCGGACGCAAGGCCGTCGCCGTCGTGCCGGTGGGATTCATGAGCGACCACATGGAGGTCCTGTGGGACCTCGACACCGAGGCGGCGGAGGCCGCGGAGGAAGCGGGACTCTCCTTCACCCGTACTCCGACCCCCGGCGTATCGCCGGCATTCGTCGCGGGCATCGTCGATCTGATCGAGGAGCGCCTCCAGGGGCGTCCCAACGAGGAACGCGCTCACGTCACTTCCCTTCCCGGCGGGTTCGACGTGTGCCGCCCCGGTTGTTGCGAGAACATCCGGGCGGGCTTCAAGCGGGCTGCCGCAGGCGTCGCTCCGTGACCTCTCGGTGACCGGCGCGCGCTTCTAGGATGGGACACATGCGCATCCATATCGCCACCGACCACGCGGGCCTCGACTTCTCCACGCAGCTGCAGGACCATCTGCGCGCCGCCGGGCACGAGGTCGTCGATCACGGCCCCGTCGAGTACGACGCGGTCGACGACTACCCGGCGTTCTGCATCCGCGCGGCGCAGGCCGTCATCGCCGATCAGCGTGCGGGCGTCGAGGCGCTCGGCGTCGTCTTCGGCGGCTCCGGAAACGGCGAGCAGATCGCCGCGAACAAGGTCGAGGGCGTACGTGCGGCGCTCGTCTGGAACCTCTCGACCGCGGAGCTGGCCCGCGAGCACAACGATGCGAACGTGATCTCCATCGGCGCGCGTCAGCACACGTACGACGAGGTCACCTCGTTCATCGACCGCTTCATCACGACCCCGTTCTCGGGCGACGAGCGCCACGTGCGGCGCATCGGACAGATCGCCGACTTCGAACGCGACGGCTCACTGCTCCCGGACCCGCGGGCCTGACATGCCCGAGGGTCATTCCGTCCACCGGATCGCTCGGCAGTTCGACCGCAACTTCGTCGGCAAGACGCTGAGCGCTTCCAGCCCGCAGGGTCGGTTCGCCGAGGGAGCATCCCTGCTCGACGGCCGTGCCGCGGTGAGCGTGCAGGCGGTCGGCAAGCAGATGTTCCTGGAGACGGAAGGCGACCTGTGGCTCCGGGTGCATCTCGGCCTGTATGGAGCGTGGGACTTCGCCGGTGAGATCGTCGTCGACCCGACCATCGCCTCCGCCAACGGCCGTATGGGCCAGACCAATCAGCGGGGCACGATCCTCGAGGACGCGATCCTCGATGATGCGGGGGAGAACTCGCTGTCCTCGATCGGTGCGCCCCGACGCACGCGGGTGCACGTGCGCATGTCCGAGCAGACGAAGGGGCTCGCTGATGAGGGCATGGAGTGGCCGCCGCCCGTGGTCGGCCAGGTTCGACTGCGTCTGATGACCGACATCACCGCGGCCGACCTCCGAGGGCCGACCGCGTGCGTCCTGCAGACGCCTGAGGAGATGCTCGCGACCGTCGCAAAACTGGGCCCTGACCCGCTGGTCGGCGATCCGGTCGAGAACGAGGAGCGTTTCGTCCGCGCTGTCAGGAAGAAGCCGACGGTGATCGCACTCCTGCTCATGGACCAGTCGGTCGTGAGCGGCATCGGGAACGTCTACCGCGCCGAGATGCTGTTCCGGCAGAGGCTGAACCCGCACACGCCGGGTCGCGACGTTCCCGAAGACGTCGTGCGCGCGCTCTGGCACGACTGGCTGCGTCTGCTCGCCATCGGTGTGGAGACGGGGCAGATGATGACGATGGACGGTCTGACCGGCCCGGACTACCGCGCCGCCATGGCCAACCGGGACGATCGTCACTGGGTCTATCACCGCGCTGGTCTGCCCTGCCGTATCTGCGGGACCGAGATCGCGCTGGAGGAGATCGGCGCTCGGAAGCTGTACTGGTGCCCGCGTTGCCAGGCGTGATCCGCCCGCGCCGCCACCACCGGATCTAGGCTGATCGAATGCGACAGAATCCCAGCTTCACGCTGGCCGATGTGCCCGAGATCCGCCGCGTGATCGAGGCGAACCCCTGGGCGACGATCATGAGCTCTGGCGGGGAGGGGCTCGTGGCCTCGCACTACGCCGTCCTGCTCGACGACGCCCACGACGACCTCACCGTCGTGGGTCACGTGGGTCGTCCTGACGACCTCATCCACGGGCTGGGGGAGGACCGAGAGATGCTGGTGGCCTTCCAGGGCCCACACGGCTACATCTCGCCCGGATGGTACGGCGATGTGCCCGCGGTACCGACCTGGAACTACACCGCTGTCCATCTGTCCGGCGTTCCCGAGATCCTGAGCGCCGAGGAGAACCTCGTCGTGCTCGACCGCCTCGTCGCGCACTTCGAATCCCTGATGCCGGAACCGCGACGCATGTGGGAGCGCCCCAACGACGCGGCCTACGTGGAGCGGCTGGCCGCGGGAACGGTGGGTTTCCGGTTGACACCGACACGAGTCGTCGCCAAGAGGAAGCTCAGCCAGAACAAGGCGCCGGAGACGATCGAGACGGTGATCGAGGAGCTCTCCGGCGACGGACCCTACGCGAACCCGGCCCTCGCCGCGGAGATGCGGCGCGCGCAGGACGCACGCCGAGGAGGGGTACAGCAGTGACCGAACGCGGCGCCGCCATCGACACCATCACAGCCGTGCGGATCGCCGGACCAGGACGCGAGTTCCTGATGGACGACGAACCGGTCGACATCTTCATCGCCGATGGACGCATAGTCGACATCGCCCCGACCGGTGCTCTGTCCGCCCGCGGCCGCGTCCTCGCCGCCGACGGCGCCTGGGCGGTTCCCGGGCTCTGGGACAACCACGTCCACACCGTCCAATGGGCGCTGACATCGGAGCGCGCGCCGCTCGGACACGCGGAATCCGCAGCGGCCGCCGCGGGTGCGATGAGTGGTGTTCCCCCGCTGGCGGACGGTCGACGCGTCGGGACCGGTTTCCGAGATGCGCTATGGCCGGATCGTCCGTCACTCGAACTCCTGGACACAGCCACCGGCGGCGTTCCCACCTACCTCATCAACGCCGACGTCCACAGCGTCTGGTTGAACAGCGCTGCACTCGCTCGTGAGGGCTTCCGCAGCGAGGACGGCGTGCTGCGCGAGACCGATGCTTTCGAGATCTCGCGGCGCCTCAATGCCGTCGACGCCACTCATGGTGACCGTGCGATGGTGCGGGCAGGGGAGCAGGCCGCGGCTCGAGGCGTCACCGGCCTCGTCGACTTCGACATGGCGTGGAGTGCGGAAGCGTGGCCGCGACGGGTGCAGGCGGGCTTCGCCTCCCATCGCGTCGAGTTCGCGGTGTACCCGTTCGACCTCGAACGCGCCATCGACGCCGGGCTCCGCACGGGTGAACTCCGTGAACAGACCGAGACTCCGTCCCGCGGGGCGGGGCTTGTGCGCGTCGGGCCGCTGAAGATCATCACAGACGGTTCCCTGGGCACTCGGACAGCCGCGTGCTCGCACGCCTACCCGGGAGATCCTGGCAACTTCGGCATGCTCACGGTGCCCTCCGACGAGTTGGTCGACCTCCTCACCCGCGCGACCGGCGCAGGACTGGGGGTGGCGGTCCACGCGATCGGCGACAGGGCCATCACCTCGGCGCTGGATGCCTTCACCACCACGGGCGCAGCCGGATCGATAGAGCATGTCCAGCTCGTGCGACACACCGACCTCACGCGGTTCGCTCGCCTCGGTGTGATCGCCAGCGTTCAGCCGCAGCACGCCGTCGATGATCGCGATCTGGTGGACCGGCACTGGTCGGAGCAGACCTCGATCGGCTATCCCCTCGAATCACTGCGCGCATCAGGGGCACAGTTGCGCTTCGGTTCCGACGCCCCGGTGGCCCCGCTCGATCCGTGGCAGGCCATCTCCGCAGCGGTGTCCCGGACGGCCGACGCGCGAGCAGCATGGCATCCGGAAGAGCGGATCACGGTCGACCAGGCACTGGAAGCGAGCGTGCGTACTTCGCTGCGGCCGGGTGAGCCCGCCGACATCGTCCTGTGTGCGGCGGACCCGCTGACGTCGACGGGGCCGGCTCTGCGCTCGATGAGCGTGCTCTCCACCGTCTTGGGGGGATACGTCACACACGCGCACTGATGGGTTACTCGTGCAGCAAGGGCGGCCCTCGGAGAACCGAGGACCGCCCTTGCCACGTTCAGACGATGTCTGCGATCAGGCCGCGATGTGCGAGACGAGGAACCAACGGTCCTTCTCGAGGCCGCGCTGGATCTCGATCGCGACGTCCTGGCTGGTGAGGTCGACCTCGTCGAGGCCTTCCACAGCGGCCTTGACGTCGACGAGGATGGCGTCGATGTCGGAGATCACCGCGCGGATCAGCTCGTCGGACTGTGCGAAGCCGGCCGCGACCGACGTCGAGCCCGCCTTCTCCGCGACGGCGCTCACGCGTGCATCGATCGGCAGACCGAGAGCGACGATACGCTCAGCGGCGGTGTCGGCGAAGTCGCCGGCGTGGGCGACGATCGTGTCGAGCAGCTCGTGCACGCCGACGAAGTTCGCGCCGCGGACATGCCAGTGGGCCTGCTTGCCGTTGATGGTCAGTGCCTGGAGACCGAGGACGACAGGGGAGAGGAACTGGGCCGCCCCTGCAGCCACGGTCGGGTCGATGGCGGTGGTGGAAACGGTCTGTGCCTTGCTCATCTTGTGCTCCTCCGGAACGGTTTCTCGTATCTGATGAAGACAACGCTACTCAGCGTCAGACATTCCGCAAGCAAGCTGAGGCTCGGCTCACTTCCGCGTGATTCCGCGGAAGTGAGGGTAGTCTCGCCTCATGAGCATCGCGTCCGGAGCCTCCATCCTCGCCCTGCCGAACAGTACGCCGTCGGTCGACGCGACCGCATTCGTCGCCGACGGCGCTCGCATCGTCGGCGACGTCAGCCTCGCGGCGGGCTCCAGCGTCTGGTACAACGCCGTCCTTCGCGGGGATTCGGCGCAGATCGTCATCGGCCCCGGCTCCAATCTCCAGGACAACGTCTCCGTCCACGTCGATGCAGCGCATCCTGTGGTGATCGGCTCCAAGGTCTCGGTCGGACACAACGCGGTCGTGCACGGCTGCACGATCGGCGACGGAAGCCTGGTGGGGATGGGGGCGGTGATCCTCAGCGGTGCCGTCATCGGCGAAGGATGTCTCATCGCCGGAGGAGCGGTCGTCCTCGGGGGGGCAGAGATCCCCGCAGGCTCTCTCGTCGCCGGCGTGCCGGCGAAGGTGCGTCGAGCGCTCAGCGAAGAGGAGCGAGCGGATCTCCTGGCCAACGCCGACATCTATCTCGGACACTCGCAGACGCACTCGGCGGCGACGCGGGTGTGAGCGCCCTGGCCGCTAGGCTGGGACCCGTACGGGGCGGTGGCCAAGCTGGTTAAGGCAGTGGGCTCATAACCCAACGATCGTCGGTTCAAGTCCGACCCGCCCTACTCACGATCCTCAGCGGATCCCTGCTCGCTCGATGACAGCAGCAGCGTGCAGCGATGCGGCGTCACGAACGGATCGAGTCGCCGCATCTCCAGAGGACCATCGCCCAGTCGGAGCACATCGCGCACGAGTTGCGCATGCACGGCGCATACGAGCGCCTGATCTTCGGCGAGCAGGCCGCGGTAGCGGCAGGGAGCAAGATCGAATCGGAGCGTTTCCTCGTCGACGACGGGGTTCAGACCGGCATCGTCGAGGTGCTCGTACAGGACGTCAACCTGCCGGAGGGCCTGCTCGCCGAGGCGCGGACTCTCCGACGTCACTGCGCGGAGCATGCGGCCCCTCACATCGGCGCCTTCGACCCGTGACCGTGCTCTCTGGCTCGACGATGTCTCACGCACAGGGTGGAAGACGAGGGGTGGACGACCGCGATGGCCGGTGTTGACGGGCTCACTGCGAATCAGGCCTTCGTCTTCGAGCACCCGCAGGTGGTCACGTGCGGTGTTCAACGGGATCCCGCTCTCCTCGGCGAGCGCGCCGGCGTCTCGGCCGGGCGTCTCCTGTATGGCGCGGAGCAGGCGCAGGCGCCGCGGTTGGGTCAGACCTCGGAAGTCATGGGCTCGACGGGGCATGGGGCGAGGATAAGCACGCCGGCAGAGAGGAGGGCGCGTTTCGGCCGGAAATAACCCGGTGAAAGGGCGCGCGCACTCGGTCTGGTCCGGCGATGGTGGAACGACCATGACGCTGAAGAGAAGGGAAGTCATGAAGCTCTCAACGGAGTCCGAGGCGGTCGTACGTGCGACCGCAGGAGTCGTAGCCGCGCACGCGGATGAGATCACCACGCTGTTCTACCGGGAGATGTTCACCGCGCACCCCGAACTGCTGCGGGTGTTCAACCGTGCGAACCAGGCTATCGGCGAGCAGCCGCGAGCTCTGGCCGCGTCGGTCGTCGCCTTCGCCGTGCACCTCATCGACCCGGACGCCCCCGACTTCACGCCGATCATGAGTCGGATCGCCCACAAACACGTCTCGCTGGGTGTCCAGGCACGCCAGTACACGATCGTCGGCCACTACCTCCTCGATGCGGTGCAGACGGTGCTCGGCGATGCGGTGACCACAGAGGTCAGAGCCGCCTGGGACGAGGTCTACTGGCTCTTCGGGTGCTCCCTCATCGCCGAAGAGGCGAAGCTGTACGCGCAGGGCGGCACCGATCCCGCCCATCCGTGGCGCAAGCATCGGGTGGTGGAGCGCGTCGTCGAGTCGGACGACGTTGTCTCGCTCCTCCTCGCGCCTGTCGACGGTGTCGTCGCGTCACATCGGACGGGGCAGTACGTCGCCATCGCGGTGGACCTGCCGGACGGGTCCAGACAGCCCCGCCAGTACACGATCTCCTCCGGTCCGCGAGGCGATGCGCTGCGCGTGACCGTCAAGCGCGTCCGCGGCAGTGCAGGCGTCCCCGACGGTCAGGTCTCGACCTGGCTCCACGAGCACGCCCACCCCGGCACCGTGCTCGATGTGTCCCAACCAGCAGGTGACGTCGTGCTCGATGACACCGGGCATCCCCTCGTCCTCGTCTCCGCAGGCATCGGCATCACACCGATCACCGCAATCGTCGAGGATCTGTCCCGTCGCGCCCCGGACCGCACCATCCGACTCTTCCATGCCGACCGGAACCACGACGCCCATGTGCTGTATCCCTCCTTGCGGCGACAGGTGCTCGCGATGAAGGATGCCAAGGCGCAGAACTGGTACGCGGACGGGGCGGACGCGGCCCCGACCCTCCACCCCGCGCTCCCCGGGCGGATGGACCTCTCGAATGTCGAGCTCCCGGACGACGCGGTCGTCTTCATGTGCGGCCCTCTCGAGTTCATGCGCTCTGTCAGGGCGACGCTGATCGGCCGGGGGATACCTGCGGAGCGGATCGCCTACGAGGTCTTCGGCCCCGACCTCTGGCTGCAGCAGCCGACCGTCGACGCCGCCTGACGCGCGGAGCGCCGCGGAGGAGAAGGGTTCGCGCCGATGTCAAGCCCCTCCTCGGCGCCGCGACCCCACGCCATGCTTCCGGAGTGCGGCACCGCGCCGCAGAGACAGGAGGAACAATGAGCATCGGCAGCGGAATCGCGCTCTTCGTGATCGGGGCGATCCTCGTCTTCGCGATCAACGTCGACGTTCCCTGGGTCGACCTCGACATGGTCGGCTACATCCTGATGGGAGCGGGAGTCATCATCTTCCTCATCGGCATCGTGCTGCTCGCGCGTCGCCGGCGAACGGAGACGGTCTCACGCACATACGTCGACCCCGCCACGGGGGAGCCGACCACTCGTCGCTCCGTGAGCTCCAGCGGCGACGAGGCCCTGTGAGTTGCGCCGCCCTGTGAGCGACACCGGCTTCTGAATACACGCAGTGACGGCGTCGGTCACCAGAGTGTCCGACGCCGTCACTGCGAAGCGGTGATCAGTCCGGCGCGATGGTCTCGAGGTGCTCCTCGACCAGGACGATGCCGCCGCTCGAACTCGCCGAGTGCGCGAGCTCCTCGATCCACCTCCGGCTCAGATCGGGAGACTCCGGTTCCTGGAAGACGAACCTCAGAGGAATCGACGGGTGGAGCCAGAGGGTCGATCGCCCAGGGGCCTCACCCTCGGGGTGACGCCAGGAGAGGGTGAAGCTCTCGTTCCGGCGGAGCTTGGTGGCGATGACCACCTTGAGGTGCGCCAAGGCGCGATCCTCGATGTAGATCGGCGTCGATGTGTCGCCGTAGTACAGGCTGCCCATCAGCAGTGGCGGCGGGACACGACGGTCAGGGGGCGGGCCATGGTTCTCCTCGATGGCGTGCTCGACGGACCGGGAAGTGGTCCGGGAATTCGAACTCTAGCCAACAAATCGACGCGCACCCTGCGCCTGACGCACCACATTGCACTGAGCGAACAATCTGTTCGCTCAGTGTCACGTTCACAAGGCGAGCGTCACGATCACGAGGCGAGGACGGGCGCTGCGCCGTAGGCGTCACGATACGCCGCAGTGAAGCGAGACGAGTTGCTGAAGCCCCAGCGGCGCGCGATTTCGGCGACCGATCGGCCCTCGCCGTTGCGGAGATCCCGGTGCGCCCCGTCGAGGCGCGCCCGCCGCAGAGCGTCGGCGGGCGTCATGTCCAACGCTCGTCGAAAGGCGTACTGCAGTCCTCGTGTGGAGATGTAAGACGCGGCGGCGACGTCATCGATGGTGATCGCCAGGTGCGCATTCGCGTCGATGTAGGCGAGCGCACGACGGACCGAGGCCGGCGCTCCGGCTCGCTGTGCCGGCCGCCTGAGGGAGTCGGTGAATGTGGTCGGGAACGCCGAAAGCGTCATCGCCAGGGCGTGCCGTTCGAGTTCGGCGAGGAGCAGATGATCGGTCGGCCCCGCGTTCACGGACTGATCCACGTACTCGAACATCCGCTCCCAGCGCCGAGCGTCGGCAGGGGAGTGCGGCACGAACCCCGTCGTGCGCAACTCCCGTCGGTCATCACCCGTGATCTGCCTCGCGCGCGCCTGGGCGGCGCGATGATCGAACACGAACGCCCGTACGCGCGCTGTCCGGTCCCATCGGGCTTCGACCTCGGTGCCGTCGGACATCCAGGCCGAGCCTGCATCCAGGGACTCGCGTCCCGACCAGACACGCGCATCGGGAGCGTCGACCCGACACACCAGCAGCTGCTCCTGAGGTTCTGCCCGAGAGTGCACCTTGGCGGTGAGTCGGTAGTCGATCAGGGACGCGGTGCCGAGTTCCTCGGATCGCCAGTCGAAGCGGAAGCTGCGCGGATCCGCATCCTGCAGCGACGACGACGGAACGTACTGCTGCCATGTGGACTCCACCTGGGCCAGATCGGTGGACGTGAACTGCATGGGCTACTCCTCGTGCTACGCGCGTCGATCCCACTCGAAAGCGCACGATCAGGAGCGTATCCCACGATGCCTGAGCCTCCGCCGTGCAGGTATCCGGGATGCACCAGAACCCGCGAGGCCGCTCGTAGACTCGGGAGTATGAGCGTGCCTTCCCCGTATGCGGACCGTCTTCGTCGCCTTCCCGTGCAGCGTCGCGAGGTCGAGGTGCATGGGGGGACCACGGCCTACTGGGCGTACGGCCCCGACGACGCAGACACCACCGTCGTCGCGGTGCACGGTTTCCGAGGGGAGCACCACGGCCTCGAACCGGTGCTCGCGTTCCTGCCCGAGGTGCGGGTGATCGCGCCGGATCTTCCCGGTTTCGGCGAGTCTGCCCCTGTGCCACGACGCACGCATGATCTCGACGAGTATGCGGAGTGGCTCACCGACTTCGTCGCCGAAGTCGCCCCAGGTGCCGTGATCCTCGGCCATTCCTTCGGTTCGATCGTGGCCTCAGCCGCCGTGGCACGCGGACTGCAGACCCCGCGCCTGATCCTGCTGAACCCCATCGGTGCGCCGGCGCTCGAGGGGCCGAAGGGACTGATGACACGACTTGCGGTCCTCTACTACGCTCTCGGCGCCAGGCTCCCCGAGAAGGTCGGGACGGCCCTGCTGCGCAACCGGATCATCGTCCGTGTGATGAGCATCACGATGGCCAAGACGAGGGATCCGGAACTCCGCCGGTTCATCCACGACCAGCACGACACCTATTTCTCCCGATTCTCGGATCGGGATGTGCTCCGCGACGCCTTCGTCACGAGCGTTTCGCACGACGTACGCGAGTTCGCCCCCGAGATCGACGTTCCGACACTGCTCGTCGCAGCCGAGCGGGACGACATCACACCCATCGAAGCGGAGCGGAAGCTGGCGACGATGTTCCCGGACGCCCGCCTCGTCGAGATCGCGCACGTCGGACACCTGATCCACTACGAGACCCCGGCCGAAGCTGCGGGAGCCGTTCGCCGATTCCTCAGGATTCCCGTCGCGCGAGGCCGATGAGGCCGGCCACACGGAACGGGATGACCTCACCCATCGCCAACGACGTCTCCGTGCGTTCGACGCCCTCGATGGACAGGATGCGCGCGTCCGTGTCGAAGAGGTGCCGCGCATCGCGGCAGGCCACCCGCGCGAGCAGATCGATCGATCCGCTGAGGCCGTGCGCCTGCACGACCTCGGGGATCCGGGAAAGCTCGTTGATGATGCGGGGCAGTTCCGTCTGACGGACCCCGATGCTCACGAAGGCCTGCAGGGGGAAACCGAGCACGTCGGGCGAGAAGGACCGTTCGTAGGACAGGAAGATCCCGCTCTGCTCCAACCGCGCCATCCGCGCCTGGATCGTGTTGCGCGAGAGCCCCAGGTTCTCCGCGAGCGCGACGATCGTCGTGCGCGGGTCGTCGGCGAGTGCGGCGAGAAGCTCGAGATCTATGCGGTCCAGTCCTGGCATAGTGCCAAACTATAGCAGCACTCTCTCGAGCGAAATTGAGCAACATGCTCAAGCACTCTTGGAATGCTTGAGCGAGGTGTTGAGCGGACGTACTCTCAGACCATGCCGGTGATGACGCTGGCATCAGTGCGCGGAGCCTCACGAGGGCCGCCGAGGACGAGGAGGACGACGATGTCACCGCAGGCCACGCCCATCGCAGACACGGCACAGGATCTGGAGCTCTCGGAGCGCCTCCTGAACCCCGACGGAAGTCGCATCCCGAACCCCCGGTTGGACCCGTTCGTCGCCGACGTCGATGCCGAGCAGCTGCGTTCTCTGCTCCGGGACATGGTCATCCTCCGCCGCATCGATGCCGAGGGTGTCGCGCTTCAGCGCCAGGGACAGCTCGGACTCTGGGCGCCCTGCCAGGGACAGGAAGCGGCGCAGATCGGCACGGCCCGTGCCCTCGCTCCCGAGGACTTCGTGTTCCCCAGCTACCGGGAGACCGGAGTCATCTACGCGCGGGGCGCGGAGCCCGGAGACTACGTGCGCATGTGGCGCGGTGAGGAAGGTGCGGCTCACGATCCCGCCGACCTCGGTGTCGCTCCCTTGCAGATCATCATCGGAGCGCAGACACTGCATGCGGTCGGCTACGCGCTCGGCATCCAGCACGACGGCGCTGACGAGGTGGCGGTGACCTACTTCGGTGACGGAGCCACCAGCCAGGGTGACGTGAACGAGGCGATGATCTTCGCCGCGTCGTACCAGGCGCCGGTCGTCTTCGTATGCCAGAACAACCACTGGGCGATCTCCGAGCCGGTGGCCGTGCAGTCGCAGTATCCGATCGCGGGAAGGGCACCAGGATTCGGCATCCCCAGCCTGCGGGTGGACGGCAACGACGTGCTCGCCTGCATGGCGGCCATGCGCTGGGCTCTCGATCACGCACGGTCCGGCAAGGGCCCCGCCTACATCGAAGCCGTCACTTATCGCATGGGTCCGCACACCACGGCCGACGATCCGACCCGGTACCGCGACCAGGAGGAACTGGATTCCTGGCGCCGCCGCGATCCGATCGCGCGATTGGAGGCACACCTGCGCGCCGGCGGGGAGCTCACCGAAGAGCACGTCGCCGAGACCCAGTCCGCAGCCGATCTCGTCGCCAAGGAGATGCGTGCCGCGTGCCTCGGAATGGTCACACGGCCGGCACTCGCCGTGTTCGACGGCGTCTACGCGGAGCCGCACACCGGACTCGAGCGGCAGCGCGATGAGTACGCCTCGTACCTCGCCACCTTCGAGAGCGAGGTATGACCATGACCGAGCTGACTCTCGGGAAGGCCCTCGGAGCCGGTCTCCGCCAGGCGATGCGCGATGACGACAAGGTCGTGCTGCTCGGGGAGGACATCGGCAAGCTGGGAGGCGTCTTCCGCATCACCGACGGACTGCTCGACGAGTTCGGCGCAGCGCGCGTGATCGACACGCCGCTCGCCGAGTCCGGAATCGTCGGCACGGCGGTGGGCCTCGCATTCCGCGGCTACCGACCCGTCGTCGAGATCCAGTTCGACGGCTTCGTGTATCCCGCCTTCGATCAGATCGTCGCTCAGGTCGCGAAGCTGCACTACCGCACTCAGGGCAGGGTGAAGATGCCCATCACCATCCGGATCCCGTGGGCGGGCGGCATCGGCGCTGCCGAGCATCACTCGGAGTCTCCGGAGGCCTACTTCGTGCACACGGCAGGACTGCGCGTGATCACGGTCTCGAACCCGGAGGACGCGTATCGAAGCCTGCGACAGGCCATCGCCTCCGACGACCCCGTGATCTTCTTCGAGCCGAAGCGGCTGTACCACCACAAGGGCGAGGTCGACCTCGAAGCCCCGCTGGCCGACGCGCCGCCGATGGGTCTCGCGCGCGTGGTGCGGACCGGGACGGATGCGACCCTCATCACGTACGGCGCCATGGTGTCCACCGCACTGCAGGCAGCGGACGCCGCGGCGGATGAGGGAACGTCGCTCGAGGTCATCGATCTCCGTTCCCTCTCGCCCGTCGACTATGACTCCGTCGCGGCTTCGGTGCGGAAGACGGGCCGCGTCGTGGTCGCTCACGAGGCGTCGCGGGAAGCGGGAGTGGCCGCGGAAGTGATCGCGAGCATCACGGAGCGCTGTTTCGAGTACCTCGAGTCGGCTCCACTGCGGGTCACCGGCCACGACATCCCCTACCCGCCCGCGAAGCTCGAGAAGTACCACCTCCCGGACCTGGATCGACTGCTCGACGCCGTCGACCGGGTATTGGACCGGCCGAACAGCCTGACGGGAGCAGAGGCATGATCGCGGAGTTCCGCCTTCCCGACCTCGGGGAAGGACTGACAGAAGCCGAGGTCGTGACCTGGCTCGTCGCTCCCGGCGACAGCGTCACTCTCAACCAGACGCTCGCAGAAGTCGAGACCGCGAAAGCGGTCGTCGAGCTGCCCTCGCCCTACGAGGGCATCGTCTCGACGTTGCACGCGGAAGCAGGACAGACCATCGCCGTCGGTGCTCCTCTGATCGCCTTCGATGTCGTGGGGGAGGAGCCGGCGGCCCCGTCGCCCTCCTCGGAGCCTGGGGAGAAGGCCGAGCCGAACCTGGTGGGGTACGGCGCCGCGCCCACGAGCTCAGGGCGACCAGCGCGGCGGGCACGGAGGATCGGCGCGTCCGCTCCGGCCACCATCGACACGGCCGTTCTCGAGGCGGCACCGCACGACGCTGCTCCGTCAGCCGTCGACGCCGTGATCGAGCGCCCACGCTCGACGCCCCCGGTGCGCGCCCACGCGAAGAGGCTCGGCATCGATCTCGTGCTGGTTGCGGCAGAAGTGGGCGACCGCCTCATCACCCGCAACGATGTCGACGCCTATGCGGAACGCGTCGGCGCGCACGATCGCGCCGGCGGGGGCGTGCATTCCACGTCGTCCGCTGCACTTCCGGCCAGCCCCGCCGCACTCGCCGGCGAGGAGCGCGAGACCCGGATCCCCATCCGCGGAGTGCGAAAGCACACGGCGGCGGCGATGGTCCAGAGCGCCTTCACGGCCCCGCACGTCACCGTCTTCCATACCGTCGACGTGACCGCGACCATGGACCTGCTGTCGAGTCTCCGCGAAGATCGATCGCTGAGCGCACATCGGATCGGGCCGCTCGCCGTGGTGGCGAAGGCGGTCTGCCTCGCTCTCGGGCGGACTCCTGGCCTCAACTCGCGCTGGGATGAGGCCGCCGGCGAGATCGTCCAGCACAACTACGTCGATCTCGGGATCGCGGCGGCGACGGAGCGTGGACTGATCGTCCCCATGATCAGAGATGCCGAGCGGCTGACACTCACCGAACTCGCGGACGCCGTGAAATCCCTCGCCGAGGTCGCGCGTTCGGGGAAGACCTCGCCGGCGGAGCTCGCGGGCGGCACCTTCTCGATCTCCAACATCGGCGTGTTCGGTGTCGATGCCGGTACGCCGATCCTTCCCCCCGGTCAGTCCGGGATCCTGGCCGTGGGCGCGGTACGTCGTCAGCCCTGGGAACACCGGGGCGAGATCGCGCTGCGGCAGCTGATGACCCTCAGTCTCTCTTTCGACCACCGGATGATCGACGGCGCGGAGGGCGCCCGGTTCCTGAAGGATGTGGCCGACCTCCTCGAGGAGCCAGGGCGGGCGATGCTCCTCAGCTAGTCGCGCGCACGGCAGCATCCGCCATCGCGATCAACACGGTCGCGGTGGCGGAGTGCCGTCTGGCCGCCGCACGCGTGCTGTGCGGCGTGGAGTTGATGAGTCCGAAGCAGGCCTGCACGCGCAGACGCAGCTCGTCCGGATCGGCGCCGCCCGTGCCGCCTCGATGCAACGGAGCCAGGGCCGCCATCCACAATTCGATGTAGGCGCGTTGCAGGCGGCGTACCTCGGCGCGGTCGGCATCGGACAGGAACGCGACATCGCGGTCCTGCACCTGGATCACCTCGGCGTTACCCAGGGCGAAGTCCACGTGGAACTCGATCAGGGCACGCATCCGCGCGTCGGGCGTCGGGGCCTCGTCAGCGACGCGGCGTCCGCCGTGGATGAGGTCCTGACTGACTTTGACGAGGACCGCTCCCAGCAGAGCCTGCTTACCGGCGAAATGACGATAGACGGCCGGGCCGGACACACCGACGGCAGCGCCGATGTCCTCCAGGCTCACGCCGCTGTACCCGCGCGCGGCGAACAGTCGTGCTGCGGCGTGCAGGATCGCATCGGACCGTTCGGCCTTGGCGCGGTCTCGGGCGGTGACCGGGCTTGTCATCTCAGTTAATCCTCGCTAACCTGAATCAACGGGTTAGTGAACACTAACCGAAAGTGCATGCACCGCGCCAGGGCTCGGCCCAGGGCGGACGTGGGTCGAGGAGGACATCACGATGCCGACATCCCAGGAGTCGCTCGCGCACGAACTGCGAGACCGCCTCGCCGCCGCCGCGCGCGGAGGACCGGACGCTTCTCGCGAGCGTCACCTGGCGCGAGGGAAGCTGCTCCCTCGCGATCGCGTCACCCGTGTGCTCGATGAGGGCAGCCCTTTCCTCGAGGTCGCGCCCCTCGCGGCTGACGGCCTGTACGGGGGAGAGGCGCCGGGCGCGGGCGTGATCGCCGGTATCGGTCTCGTGCACGGGCGGCACGTCATGGTGGTCTGCAACGACGCGACGGTCAAGGGCGGCACGTACTTCCCCCTCACCGTCAAGAAGCATCTTCGCGCGCAGGAGATCGCGCTGGAGAATCGCCTTCCCTGTCTCTACCTCGTCGATTCGGGGGGCGCGTTCCTCCCCAAGCAGGACGAGGTCTTCCCGGACCGCGAGCACTTCGGGCGGATCTTCTTCAATCAGGCGCGCATGTCCGCGGAGGGCATCCCTCAACTCGCCGCCGTTCTCGGCTCGTGCACCGCCGGCGGCGCCTACGTACCGGCGATGAGCGACGAGACCGTCATCGTGCGCGGCCAGGGGACCATCTTCCTCGGTGGCCCCCCGCTCGTGAAGGCCGCCATCGGGGAGATCGTCACGGCGGAGGAACTCGGCGGCGGCGAGCTGCACGCACGACGCAGCGGTGTGGTCGACCATCTCGCCGAAGACGACGAGCACGCCCTCGAGATCCTGCGCGACATCGTGGCGACGCTCCCTCCTCCCGCCTCCCCGGCCTGGGAGGTGCTCGGCAGCCGCGCTCCCTCCGAGCTGTCCAGCCTCTACGACGCCGTCCCTGTCGACGTCAATGCCGCGTACGACGTGCACGAGGTCATCTCGCGGTTGGTCGACGGCGACTCGTTCCTCGAGTTCAAGCCCGAGTACGGCACGACCCTGGTCACCGGCTTCGCCCGTCTCCACGGTCACCCCGTCGGCATCGTCGCGAACAACGGCGTGCTCTTCAGCGAGTCGGCGCTCAAGGGCGCCCACTTCATCGAGCTCTGCGACCAGCGGGGGATCCCTCTGCTCTTCCTGCAGAACATCACCGGTTTCATGGTCGGCTCCGACGCGGAGGCCGGCGGCATCGCCAAGGACGGCGCCAAGATGGTCACGGCCGTCGCCAGCACCCGTGTACCGAAGCTCACCGTCATCATCGGGGGATCCTTCGGAGCCGGGAACTATTCGATGTGCGGGCGCGCGTACTCGCCGCGGTTCCTGTGGACCTGGCCCGCCAGCCGCATCTCCGTGATGGGGGGCGCGCAGGCCGCGTCGGTGCTCGCCACTGTCAAGGAGGACCAGCTCTCCGCACGCGGCGGCTCCTGGACGGCGGAGGAACGAGCAGCCTTCGAGGCCCCGGTCCGGGAACAGTACGAGCACCAGGGCGAGCCGTACTACGCGACCGCGCGGCTCTGGGACGACGGCATCGTCGACCCCGCCCAGACCCGCGACCTCCTCGGCCTCGCCCTCGACGTCGTCTCCCGCAGCCCGCTGCCCGAACCGCGCTTCGGCGTCTTCCGGATGTGAGTGCCTTGTCCATGAATCCGACACCGACGTCGTCCGACGTCCTTTTCCACACCGTCCTCGTCGCCAACCGCGGGGAGATCGCCCGCAGGGCGATCCGCACGCTGCGGGCGCTCGGCATCCGCAGCGTCGCCGTCTACAGCGACGCCGATGCGACGAGTCCTCATGTCCGCGAGGCCGATCTGGCCGTGCGGATCGGGCCAGCGCCCGCTGCCGACTCCTACCTCGACATCGACGCCGTCATCGCCGCGGCGCGCGCCACCGGTGCGCAGGCCATACACCCCGGCTACGGGTTCCTCTCCGAGAGCGTCGGACTCGCCGAGGCCTGCGAGGAGAGCGGGGTCGTCTTCATCGGTCCCTCCGTCGACGCCCTGCAGATCATGGGAGACAAGGCCCGCGCCCGCGATCATGTGCTGCGGTACGGGGTCCCCGTCGTCCCCGGCTTCGATGCCAAGGGACTGTCCGACACCGAGATCGCCGAAGAGGCCGAGACCGTCGGATATCCGCTGCTGGTCAAGCCCAGCGCAGGGGGAGGGGGAAAGGGCATGGAGGTCGTCGCCGACGCGGCGGGGCTCCGCGGCGCTCTCGCCTCCGCCCGCCGGGTCGCGTCCGCCGCTTTCGGAGACGACGCGCTCATCCTCGAGCGGCTGATCAGACGACCACGGCACATCGAGGTACAGGTCTTCGGCGACGTGCACGGCACCGTCATCGCCCTCGGCGAACGCGAGTGCACGTTGCAGCGCCGGCATCAGAAGGTCATCGAGGAGGCCCCGTCGGCGGGGATCCCGGCCGACACGCGCGAGCGCCTGCTCTCCGCCGCGGTGCTCGCCGCCGAGAGCGTCTCCTACGTGGGGGCCGGCACGGTCGAGTTCCTCGTGGATGCCGACGCGCCGGACGATGTCTTCTTCATCGAGATGAACACGCGGCTCCAGGTGGAGCACCCCGTCACCGAGGAGGTCACCGGACTCGACCTCGTCGCGCTTCAGCTCCGCGCGGCAGCGGGTCTTCCCCTGGACGTCACACCTCGCCTGCGCGGTCACGCGGTCGAGGCTCGCGTGTACGCGGAGGCCCCTGAGCGCGGCTTCCTTCCGTCCACGGGGACGGTGCTCCTCTTCGACCCACCGCCGGGTGTCCGCGTGGATGCGGCCATCGAGAGCGGCAGCGAGGTCACCGGATTCTACGACCCGATGATCGCGAAGGTGATCGCCTTCGCCGATGACCGCGCCACGGCACTGGCACGACTGGACCGGGCACTCGCGCGCACCGTCGTGCTGGGCGTCGAGACCAACATCGCGTTCCTGCGGATGCTGTGCCAGGACGCGCGGGTCATCGAAGGCGATCTCGACACCGGTCTCATCGAGTCCCTGCTTCCCCTCGAGACTATGAAGCCTTCGGCGTCTCAGTTGGTTGCGGCGCGGGACGCCGTTTCGGTTCCCCCCGCATCGGTACGCACCAGCCCGCTGTGGCGTGAGCTGCCCGGGTGGCGCCTGGGGACCCAGGACGCGCCGTATGCCCCGTTCGTCGCGCTCACGGACGACGGCGACGAGGTCGAGCTCGATGACGCGTCTCCTTCCCCCTCCAGAGCGGACGTGCTGGCCGCAGTCGATGCCGAGGGAGCGGTCTGGGTCGCGGACGAAGGTCGCACGATACGCCTGCGCCCTCTCGACCGGCGACAGCGGATGCAGCGCCGGTTGTCCGCACACGACTCGGGAGCTGCGGCGACCGAGCCGGAGGGCCGTGCCCCCATGCCGGGCAGCGTCGTGGCGGTGCACGTGACCGACGGCGACACGGTGTCCGCGGGAGAAGCCCTCGTCTCGATCGAGGCGATGAAGATGGAGCACCCGGTACTGGCACCGCACGACGGTGTGGTGCATCTGCTGGTCGCGGTCGGCGACCAGGTGCGGCGTGACCAGCCGGTCGCCCGCGTGACGACGGAGGAGAGCTGAACATGGAAGAGCTGACCGACGAGGAGCGCGAGCTCGCCGCCATGGTGCGCGAATTCGCCGACACGGTCGTCGCACCGCAGGCCTACGAGGCCGATCGCACGCACACGCTGTCGATGGACGTCGTTCGCCAGATGGGCGATCTCGGATTGTTCGGTCTACCGTTCCCCGAGGAGTACGGCGGACAGGGCGGCGACTACATGGCACTCGGCATCGCGATCGAGGCGCTCGCGCGCGTCGACCAGTCCATCGCGATCACGCTCGAAGCAGGGGTCAGCCTCGGCGCGATGCCGATTTACCGCTTCGGCTCGGAGGAGCAGCGCCAGGAGCTGCTGCCGGACCTGCTCGCCGGGCGAGCCCTGGCGGGCTTCGGCCTCACGGAGCCGGAGGCCGGCAGCGATGCCGGTGCGACCAGGACCACGGCGCGCCTCGACGGCGACGAGTGGGTGATCGACGGTTCGAAGCAGTTCATCACGAACTCCGGGACCCCCATCACGCGGTTCGTCACGGTCACGGCGGTGACCGGGAACGAGGATGGGCGCAAGGAGATCTCCACCATCATCGTGCCGAACGGGACGCCGGGGTTCACGGTCGAAGCGCCGTACGACAAGGTCGGGTGGAACGCGTCGGACACACATCCCCTCACCTTCGACAGCGCGCGGGTTCCCGCCTCCAACCTGTTGGGTACGCGGGGGAGCGGCTTCCGCAGCTTCCTCAGCATCCTCGACGAAGGACGCATCGCGATCGCGGCCCTCTCGACCGGCGCCGCCGAAGGATGCCTGGAGGCCGCTGTCGAGTACGCCAAGAGCCGCACGATCTTCGGGGCCGCCCTGAGCACGCGGCAGAACGCGCAGTTCACTCTGGCCCGCATGCGCGCACGGGTGCACACGGCACGCCTCGCCTGGCATCACGCGGCACGACTCCGAGACGCGGGCACGCCGTTCGCCGAAGCCGCGGCCATCGCCAAGCTGGTCGCGGGCGAGGCGGCGATGGACAACGCGAGAGACGCGACGCAGATCTTCGGCGGCAACGGCTTCATGAACGAGTTCTCCGTGGCACGGCACTACCGCGACTCCAAGATCCTCGAGATCGGCGAGGGCACGACCGAGGTGCAGCTGCTGGTCATCGCCCGCGGTCTCGGACTCGCCGGGTAGCGTGGCGGTATGAGCACGCACGACGTCGTCCAGAGGGGTCTGTACTACGAGGAGTTCGAGACCGACGCCCGCTACCTGCACCGCCCAGGACGAACTGCGACCGAAGCCGACAACGTGCTGTTCACCACCCTCACCATGAACACGCAGGCCCTGCACCTCGATGCGGCCTTCGCCGACGGTCAGGAGCCGTTCCGCGCGCGACTGATGAACTCGATGTGGACTCTGTCCACCATGGTGGGTTCGTCCGTCGCGCAGCTGACGCAGGGGACCCTCGTCGCACAGCTCGGCTTCGGCGATGTCGCGTTTCCGCATCCGCTGTTCGCGGGAGACACCCTCTACACCGAGAGCACGGTCGTCGAGAAGCGGCTCTCCTCCTCCCGGCCGGGGCAGGGGATCGTGAAGATCGCCCACACCGGCCGGAACCAGGACGGTACCGTCGTCGCCACGGCCGTCCGCTCGGTGCTCGTCCACTGCCGTCAGGAAGGATCCCCCGCATGACGTTCGACCTCGGTCCGGCGCTGTTGTTCTGCCCTGCCGACCGGCCGGAGCGCTTCCGGAAAGCCGCGGAGCGGGCTGATGCGATCATCCTCGATCTCGAGGACGCGGTGCTCCCGGAGGCGAAGGACGAAGCGCGCAGGAACGTGATCGCCGCCGATGTCGACCCGGCCCGCGTGATCGTCCGCGTCAACGCCCCCGACACCGAGGCCTTCGCCGCAGACCTCGCGGCGCTGGCTCAGACCGACTTCCGCACCGTGATGGTGGCGAAGACCGAGCGTGCGGACAGCTTGTCGGCGTTCGACGGGAGGTACTCGCTGATCGCCCTGTGCGAGACCGCTCGCGGCGTCCAGGCAGCCGACCGCATCGCCGCAGACCCGCAGGTGTCCGCGTTGATGTGGGGGGCCGAGGATCTCGTCGCCTCCCTGGGAGGCACGTCTTCGCGCAACGCGGACGGCGCGTATCGCGACATCGCCAGGTACGCCAGAGCGCGTGTCCTCCTCGAAGCCGGTGCGCACGGCAAAGCAGCCATCGACGCCGTGCACATCGACATCGATGACCTCACTGGACTCGAGGAGGAGGCGATCGACGCCGCCGCTTCGGGATTCCGTGCGACGGCCTGCATCCATCCGAACCAGGTGGCGACGATCCGTGCGGCGTACCGTCCGGACGACGCGCTGCTCACCTGGGCGCGCGCCGTGCTCACTGCGGCCGAGTCGCAGCGCGGCGTGTTCCGGTTCGATGGACGGATGATCGACGAGCCGGTCCTCCGTCACGCGCGTTCGGTCGTGTCCCGCGCCGTCTGATCAGAGGACGGGCGTCTCCTCCAGCAGACGGAGATAGCCCGGTGCGGCGACGAACCGGTGCGCCGAGCCGTTCTGCAGCACCTCGCCGTCGCGCGGGAGAGTGCCGCCGGAGACGTGGTCGATCACGGCGCGGATCACGCCACCATGAGCGACGACGATGACCGACTCCGCACGCGGGGAGGACCGACGCCGCGCCTCGCGAGCGATCGTGTGCAGTGCTTCGATCGCGCGTTCTCCCACCTCGTGCAGCGACTCCGCACCAGGAACCTCCGCGTGCCAGTCGCCATACGTCGCGATGTAGTCCGGCACGAGCATGCCCTCACCATCGCCGAACTCGCGCTCGCGGATGTCGGGGACGACGCCGGCGACTTCCAGCCCCAGGCGCTCCGCGATGATCTCCGCGGTCTCCTTGGCGCGCAGCAACGGGCTCGTGTAGACGGCGTGATGGGTTCCTGCCGCGAGCTTCTCCGCGGCCCATCGCGCGTCTTCGCGTCCCTTCTCGTTCAGGGGGATGTCGGTGGAGCCCTGGATGCGTCGCGCGAGGTTCCAGTCGGTCTGACCGTGGCGGACGAGGGTGAGGTGGGTCACGAGAGGAGTTCCTGGAGGGCGGGGAGCACGTCGCTGGTGCCCGCGGCGATGGTCACATGCGCCCAGGCATCCGCGCGCGTCGGCTCACGGTTGACGATGATCAGGGGGATGTTGCGTCGCCGCGCACGCTCGACGAGGCGGACACCGGAGTTGACCACGAGGGAGGAGCCCGCGACGATCAGGGCGGAGCTCGAACGCAGCAGCGACTCCGCTGCGCGGAAGCGATCCTGTGGCACGTACTCGCCGAAGAACACCACGTCAGGCTTGAGCATGCCCGCGCAGACGGTGCACACGGGGATGACGAAGCCTTCCGTGCTCTCCGGGAGCACGTCGCCGTCGGGGGCGAGAGCGACGTTCTCCGGCACGGTGATCCAGGGGTTGAGCTCCTCGATCTGCACGGCGACGTCGCGGCGATCGAAGACCTGACCGCACTGCAGACACAGCACGCGACGCATGGTCCCGTGGACCTCGATGACGTGCGAGCTCCCGGCCCGCAGATGCAGTCCGTCGACGTTCTGGGTGATCACGCCGGAAACGTTCCCCGATGCTTCGAGTTGCGCCAGGGCGATGTGTCCCGCGTTCGGCTCGGCTCGCGCGAAAGCGCGCCAGCCCAGGTGCCCGCCGACCCAATAGCGCCGGCGCGCCGCCTCGTCACCCAGATAGGTCTGGATCGTCATCGGATCGCTGCGCGTCCTCGCGCCTTCGCCACGGTAGGCGGGGATGCCGGAATCGGTGGAGATGCCGGCGCCGGTGAGGAGTGCGATGCGCTTCTCGCGCAGCAGCTCGGCGGCGTGGGCGATGGTGGCCGACAGCTCGGCGGGACTGGACACGCTCACAAGACCTCCTCGAGCGAGTCTACGGTGCCGAGGCCGACCAGGGCCTCCACGAGAGCCGCCGACGCCCCAGCGACCGGTGCTGCGCCGTGTCCTGACGGTGGCAGAGTGGACATCGTGGATCTCCTGCCTGTGACCGACGCCGCCGACCGACGTCTCGACGACTACCGCGGCCTCACCGATACCGCCCTACGAGCACTGTCGGAGCCGTCCGGTGGTCTCTACATCGCGGAATCGACGAAGGTGATCGCGCGCGCGGTCGCCTCCGGTCACCGTCCCCGCTCCCTCCTGGTGCAGGAGCGCAGGGTGGACGACATCCGTGCCATCGTCGGTGACCTCGACGTGCCGGTGTACGTCGTTCCGGACGAGGTGGCGGAGGCGGTGACGGGTTTCGCGGTGCACCGCGGCACCATCGCCTCCATGCACCGACCAGAGCTGCCCTCCGTCCGCGAGGTGATCGACGGCGCCTCCCTCGTGCTGATCCTGGAGAACATCGGGGATCACACCAACGTCGGAGCAGCCTTCCGTGCTGCAGCAGGTCTCGGCGCCGACGCGGTGCTGGTGTCTCCGGGCGGGGCCGATCCGCTGTACCGGCGTAGCGTCCGAGTCAGCATGGGCACCGTCTTCCAGGTGCCGTGGACGCGCATCACGGACTGGGAGTCCGCGGTCGCGGATCTCCACGCCGACGGCTTCGACATCGCCGCGCTGGCGCTGCGCGACGACGCGGTGACGCTCGACGCGTATGCGGCCGCACGTCCGGCGCGGGTCGCGCTGGTCATGGGGTCGGAAGGCGACGGACTCTCGCGCGAGGCCATGGACGGAGCGGACACCGTCGTCACGATCCCGATGTCCGGTGGGGTCGACTCCCTCAACGTGGCATCAGCGGCAGCGGTCGCACTCTGGGCGATGAAGGCCTGACGCTCAGTCCCTCCCGGGAAGGACGACGGGGGAGGGCTCCGGACGCTTCGCAGCGAGGTTGTCGCCAGATGACTGGTGACGGAGCCTTCTGAGCACCCACGGAACCAGGTGTTCCCTGGCCCAGCCCAGGTCTTCCGAGCGTGCCTCTCGCCAGGTGCGCAGCGGGAACGGCTCGGGCTGCATGGCCTCGAGATCGTTCGGCACGTTCAGGGCACGCAACGCCATGCGGGCCACCTCGTGGTGGCCGAGCGCGTTGTAGTGCAGTCGGTCATCGTCGAAGAAGCGCATGTCCTGCACGACCTTGAGCGCCCACTGGTCGGCCACGATGCAGTCGTATCGCTCGGCGATGGTGCGGACGTTCTCGTTGTAGATCGCGACCTTTCCGCGGAAGGCGCGGAAGACCGGCGTGAAGGCGGTGTCGATGCCCGTGAACAACAGCACGGCGGCGCCGGTGGAGGACAGCCGGGCGACGGCGTCGTCGAGCTGGCTCGCGATCGCATCCGGGTCGGTGCCGGGCCGGATCACATCGTTGCCGCCCGCACAGATGGAGACCAGATCGGGGTGCAGCGCGACGGCCGGCTCGATCTGGTCGGCGACGATCTGGGCGATCAGCTTGCCGCGGACGGCGAGGTTCGCGTAGGCGAAGTCGTCGACCTGCGCGGCGAGCACCTCGGCGACGCGGTCTGCCCACCCGCGGTGGCTCCCCGGATGCGCCGGATCGGGGTCGCCGATGCCCTCGGTGAACGAGTCGCCGACCGCGACGAATCGGCGCCACGGGTGCGCGGTCTCGTTCGGGATGTAAGGGGTCCGAGTCGAATCCTGGTCGGTCATCCAGCTCTCCTTCGCGAACGCTCAGCGACGCGGCGGTGACCGCGACGCAGTGACCGAGCCTACCCGCAGGGCTCGGTGCGGGGCAGGGCACGCGCGGGAATCGCGGGGAGTGATCCGGTGTCCCCGGCAGCGATTATCGTGGACTCGATGCTCTCTCCGTCCTTTCCTCAGCGTGCCCCATGGGGAACCGCGAACAAGCTGCGTGCCTGGCAGCAGGAGGCCCTCGAACAGTACTTCGCGGCGGATCAGCGCGACTTCCTCGTCGCCGCCACACCCGGCGCAGGCAAGACCACGTTCGCACTCATCCTCGCCGTCGAGCTCATGCGCATGGGCGAGGTCAACCGCATCATCGTGGTCGCACCGACCGAGCACCTCAAGACCCAGTGGGCGGACGCCGCGGCACGCGTGCACATCCGCCTCGACCCGCGCTTCCGCAACAGCGACTGGGCACCGGCTCGGCACTATCACGGCGCTGTCGTGACGTACGCGCAGGTCGCCGCGAAGTCCTCGGTGCACCGGCATCTCACGGAGGACGCCAAGACCCTGGTGATCCTCGACGAGGTTCACCACGGCGGCGATGCGCTGAGCTGGGGCGACGCCATCCGAGACGCGTACGGGCCGGCGAAGAGGCGCCTGCTGCTGTCCGGCACGCCGTTCCGCAGCGACACGGCGCCCATCCCGTTCGTGGAGTACCACCCCGATGAGTCCGGCGCCCGCATCTCGCGCACCGACTACAACTACGGCTACGGCCGGGCACTGGCCGACGGCGTCGTCCGGCCCGTGCTCTTCCACATGTACGCCGGCAAGATGCGCTGGCGCACCACCACCGGCGACGAGCTCGAGACGCACCTGGGCCAGGACAACACCAAGGACGTGACGTCGCAGGCGTGGCGCACGGCGCTCGATCCCGAGGGCGAGTGGATGCCGGCCGTCCTGTCGGCCGCGGACAGACGGCTCACGGAGATCCGCCACCACGTCCCCGATGCCGGCGGTCTCGTACTGGCGACGGACCAGACGGTCGCGCGCGCATATGCGAAGATCCTGCACAGCATCACGGGCCAGCAGGCCACGGTCGTGCTCTCCGATGATGCGACGGCGTCGGAGCGGATCGAGAAGTTCAGCGCCAACGACTCCCGCTGGATGGTGGCCGTGCGCATGGTGTCGGAGGGCGTCGACGTGCCGCGTCTCGCCGTGGGGGTCTATGCGACGTCGTCCTCCACTCCGCTGTTCTTCGCTCAGGCCATCGGCCGGTTCGTGCGAGCCCGGCGTCGTGGCGAGGCCGCGAGCGTGTTCCTTCCGCAGGTCCCCGTGCTCATGGGGCTTGCGAACGAGATGGACAAACAGCGCGACCATGCGCTCGACCGGCAGTCGAAGGAAGACGACGGCCTGGAGGATTCGCTGCTCGAGAGTGCGAACCGTGAGGAGGAGACCTCGGACGCGCTGACGCAGGAGTTCAGCTACCAGGCGCTCTCGTCCGTCGCCCACTTCGACCGCGTGGTCTTCGAAGGACAGGAGTTCGGTCAGCTGGCCGAACCGGGGACCCCCGAGGAGGAGGAGTTCATCGGCTTCCCCGGTCTCCTCGAGCCGGAGCACGTGCATGAGCTCCTCATGCAGCGTCAGTCCCGCCAGTCACGCCTGCGGGAGGCACGTGAGGCCTCCACACCGCCCGACGAGTCGACGACGCTTCCCCCGCCCCTGCACCGCACCCTCAAGGAGCAGAGGCAGCTGCTGAACAGCCTCGTCGGCCTCTACGCGCGCCAGAAGGGTGAGCCGCACGGCGCGGTGCATGCCGAGCTCCGCCGCATCTGCGGAGGACCGGCAGTCGCGCAGGCCACCGTGACGCAGCTGCAATCCCGCATCGAGGTTCTTCGGAAGCGCGTGCGGTCCTGACATGATCTGCGCCCCGCCCGTGCAGGGACGGCGCTTCGGATCCCCGAAATGCTGTCAATCCGCGCCTGGGTGAGGTCGTGCTGAGCATCCGCGGATAGCGTTGAACGGTTGCCCACGCATAGGGCGCCGCCATCTCTGGAGGATCCATGACAGCCCCCGCTGCCGCCACCCCGACCCCCGCCGATCGTCGGCGCTGGGCGCGCTACCTGGTCGAGGAGCGCGCCGAGGGCGCCGTCTATCAGAAGCTCGCTGCACGCCGAGAAGGCGAAGAGCGCGACATCCTGCTGAGCCTCGCCGATGCGGAACGTCGCCATGAGCAGCATTGGCTCGATCTCCTCGGTGAGGAACCGCGGCGTCTGCCCCGCGCCGGGGTCCGCTCGCGCCTACTCGGATGGATGGCCGGTCGTTTCGGATCGATCTTCGTGCTCGCCCTCGCACAGAGCGCTGAGGCACGGTCGCCCTACGATTCGGAGCAGTACGCCACTCCGGCCATGAGGGCAGACGAGAAGGTGCACTACGAGGTCGTGCGCGGACTCGCTGCGCGTGGTCGCAGGCGGTTGTCCGGTTCGTTCCGCGCGGCCGTGTTCGGCGCCAACGACGGCCTGGTGAGCAACCTCGCGCTGGTGCTCGGGATCGGCGCGACGGGCGTGAGCTCCGGCTTCGTGCTTTTCAGCGGGATCGCCGGTCTCCTGGCTGGCGCACTGTCGATGGGAGCAGGCGAGTTCGTCTCGGTACGTTCCCAGCGCGAACTGCTCGCGGCGACGGAGGCCAACGAGGACGCACACGCATCAGCGGGAGATCTCGACATCGACGAGAACGAGCTGGCTCTCGTCTACCGTGCCCGCGGGATGGAGCAGGAGGAATCCCTCGCGCGGGCACGCCGCATCGTGAAGGCGGCGCAGGCCGGCGTGCGTCAGGCGGCGACCGGTCCCGTGCACATCCAGCGCGGCGATGATCACGAGATCGTCGGCAGCGACTGGACGGCGGCCATCTCCAGCTTCCTCCTGTTCGCCTCAGGGGCGATCATCCCCGTGCTGCCGTGGATCTTCGGGCTTCAGGGCACGACGGCGATCATCGTCGCCCTCGTGCTCGTCGGCATCGCCCTCCTGAGCACAGGCGCGATGGTGGGAGTGCTGTCCGGGGGCCCGCCCCTTCGTCGAGCACTCCGCCAGCTCGCCATCGGGTTCGGGGCCGCCGCGATCACCTACGCGCTCGGTGTGCTGTTCGGCGTCGGCGCGGCCTGAACGATCCGCGATCCGGCGGGCGCTGCGTCGCCGCCGGATCGCGGAACACGAACCGCATCGCGGAACGCGAAGAAGGCCCCGGATCCTGGGATCCGGGGCCTTCTTCTTCCTGTGCGCGGAGGGGGACTTGAACCCCCACGCCCTTACGGGCACTACGACCTCAACGTAGCGCGTCTACCATTCCGCCACCCGCGCAGGTTTTGGATGATCGTTGCCGACCGAAGAATGACATTACCATGTCCTCCGCGGCCTCTCGAACCGAGGCGCACGCCCGGGCGTGGCGCGACGTTTCGATAGCCTGGACCCATGACTGAACCGTCCCTCCCGGAGGTCGTGCGCATCGCGAGCGACCTGATCCGCTTCGACACCTCCAACTTCGGCGGCGGCAACGCGAAGGGCGAGCGGGAAGCCGCGGAGTATGTCGGGGCCTACCTGGAGGGGCTCGGACTCGAGGTCGAGTACTACGAGCCGATCCCGCGCCGCACGAACGTCATGGCACGAGTGGCGGGACGCGACAGGGAGAAGCCCGCACTCGTCGTGCACGGGCACCTAGACGTGGTCCCGGCCATGGCCGAGGATTGGAGCGTCGACCCGTTCGCCGGATTGGTGCAGGACGGGATGCTCTGGGGCCGTGGGGCCGTGGACATGAAGAACATGAACGCGATGATCCTCGCCTCGGTTGCCGAGATCCTGCGTGCGGGTGAGCAGCCGGAGCGCGACCTCGTTCTCGCGTTCTTCGCCGACGAGGAGAACGGCGGGGTCGAGGGGTCGGCGCTCGTCGTGCAGAACCGCCCGGACTGGTTCGAGGGTGCCACGGCCGCGATCAGCGAGGTCGGCGGCTACTCGATCACGGTCGACGACCGCCGCGCCTATCTGCTGCAGGTGGGGGAGAAGGCCCTGATCTGGATCCGTTTGGTGGCGAAGGGACGAGCGGGACACGGCAGCCGCCTGCACGACGACAACGCGGTCACGAAGCTCGCTGAGGCCGTCGCGGCGATCGGACGCACCCGGTGGCCGATCCGCCTGACTCCGACCACCAGAGCGCTGCTCGAGGGGCTGAGCACGCTGTCAGGTCGCAGCGCGGACGACCCTGACGCTCTCGCCGCAGCCGCAGGGCCGGCCGAGGCCTTCCTCCGCTCCTCGTTCCGCACCACCACGAACCCGACGGCGCTGACCGCGGGGTACAAGCACAACGTCATCCCGGAGCGGGCGGAGGCGCTCATCGACGTGCGAGTGATCCCCGGCACCGAGGACGAGGTCCTGGCCGAGCTCCAGCAGATCGTCGGAGACGAGATCGTCATCGAGACGGTCGTCCGTGACATCGGGATGGAGACGCCCTTCGAAGGGGATCTCGTCGAGGCGATGGTCGCCAGCATCGGTCGTCATGACCCCGGGGTTCCGGTGATTCCGTATCTGCTCGGTGCCGGTACCGACAACAAGGCGTTGGCGTACCTCGGGATCACGGGCTACGGCTTCGCACCTCTCAGGCTCCCGGCCGACCTCGACTTCACAGGCATGTTCCACGGAGTCGACGAGCGAGTACCCGTAGAATCGCTTGTCTTCGGCCAGCGGGTGCTGACCGATCTGCTGCGCACGTACTGAGCGCCGCGCGCTCCGTGCCTCCTCCGACCTGAAAGCCCTCCATGCACCTGCTCGAAGCACTGATCCTCGGCGTCGTCCAGGGACTCACCGAGTTCCTCCCGATCTCCTCCAGCGCACACCTGCGCATCCTCGGGACGTTCCTCCCCTCCGGTGAGGACCCGGGCGCGGCGTTCACCGCGATCACCCAGATCGGCACCGAGGCCGCAGTCGTCGTGTTCTTCTGGCGAGACATCGTACGCATCGTGACCCAGTGGTTCCGCTCCCTCGTGGGGAAGGCGCCTCGCAACGATCCGGACGCGAGGATGGGCTGGTTGATCATCATCGGCAGCATCCCGATCGTGGTGCTCGGGCTGCTCTTCCAGGATCAGATCGAGACCGTGTTGCGCTCGATGTGGATCGTCGCGGTCATGCTGATCGTCTTCGGAATCCTGCTCGGTGTGGCCGATTACGTGGGGGCGAAGCGCCGCAAGCTCGACGACCTGACCTACCCGCACGGCATCGCATTCGGTTTCGCGCAGGCGCTGGCCCTGATTCCCGGCGTCTCGCGTTCGGGCGGAACCATCACCATGGGCCTTTTCCTGGGCTACGAGCGCGCCGCGGCTGCGCGTTATGCGTTCCTGCTGGCGATCCCTGCGGTGTTCGGCAGCGGCTTCTACCAGGTGTTCAAGAGCTGGGACGAGCCCTCGTTCTTCTCCTTCGGCGACACCCTCGCCGCGACCGGCATCGCGTTCGTCGTCGCGCTCGGCGTGATCGCGTTCTTCATGAACTGGATCTCGAAGCGCAGCTTCCTGCCGTTCGTGATCTACCGCATCCTGCTCGGAACCGTGCTGCTCGTGCTGCTCGGCACCGGCGTGATCGCAGCCTGAGCGCGAATCAGCGCTTGCGGTCTCCCGGACCGTCGTCCCGTCGACGGAGGTAGCGCTCGAAGGCCTGCGCGATCGCGTCTCCGGACGCTTCGGGGGAGTCCCACGTGTCGCGCGTGCGCTCGAGCTGGCGGATGTACTCCGCCATGTCCTCATCCTCGGAAGCGGCGGCGTCGATGGACGCCTCCCACGCGGCAGCCTCCGTCCGCAGCGCCTGACGGTCGACATCGACGCCGGTGAGTTCCTCGAGCCGGTCCAGCAGCGCGAGGGTCACCTTCGGCGAGGGAGTCGCCGAAGCGACGTAGTGCGGCACACTAGCCCACAGGCTCGCTGTGGGGATTCCCGCATTCTCGGCGAAGTGCTCGAACACCGTGAGGATTCCCACCGGGCCCTCGTACATCGATCGTTCCAGGGCGTGCGCCTCGCGCACCTGCTCGTTCTGGCTGGAGGCGAAGATCGATATCGGTCGGGTGTGCGGCACGTCGGAGAGCATCGCACCGAGGGTCACCAGCCCGGTGATGTCGTCACGCAACGCGACGTCGATGAACTCGGAGGCGAACGCCTGCCACGTGCGCGCGGGCTCGGCGCCGGTGAGCAGCCAGATCTCGGGACCGGGCCCGGGATCGCGCGGCCGCCACAGTCCTGCTTCCGGCCAGGTCAGCTGGCGTCGTCCCTCGGCGTCCATGCGTGTAGATGGGCGCGTGTACTGGTAGTCGAAGTACAGCTCGGGGTCGACGGAATGCACGAGGTCGTACTCCGAGGATCTCCGCAGTGCCTCGATGGCGCCGCTCGCTGCTTCACCCGCATCGTTCCAGCCGTCGAAGGCGGCGATGACGATGCGCGGACCGAGAACATCCATCGAGGCTCCCTTCGAGATGGCGGTCGTGATCCTTCCAGGCTAGTCCGCGGAGGCGGGATGCGGGCGGCACCACGGCTAGCATGGGTTCAGTGAGCAGAAAGCCCAGCGCGGTCCTGTGGGACATGGATGGAACACTCGTCGACACCGAACCGTATTGGATGGCGGCCGAGACGGCGCTCGTCCAGTCGTTCGGAGGCTCCTGGACCCATGAGGATGCACTTCAGCTCGTGGGAAGCGGCCTGATCGACAGCGCGGTCATCCTGCAGAACGCCGGGGTCGCCATGGAAGCCGAGGCGATCGTCTCGCATCTCACCGACGTCGTGCAGGAGTCGCTGCGCACCCAGGGCGTCCCGTTCCGCCCCGGTGCGCGCGAACTGCTCCGCGACCTCCGCGACGCGGGGATCCCGACAGGGCTGGTGACGATGTCGTTGCGCCGCATGGCCCTCAACGTGGTCGACCTGATCGAGTTCGACGCGTTCGACATCGTGGTCGCGGGCGACGACGTGGACAACCCCAAGCCGCATCCCGAGCCTTACCTGCAGGCAGCGGCTCTTCTGGACGTCGACATCGCCGAGGTGATCGTCATCGAGGACTCGCCGACCGGGGTGCGAGCGGGCCTCGCCTCGGGCGCGCTCACCCTCGCGGTCCCGCACATCGTGCCTCTCGACCACCTCGGCGCGCACGAGCTGTGGGACACGCTGGACGGCCGAGGCGCGGTGGACCTGACCGATCTCTACGACAGCCGCGCAACCGCGACAGGAGCCGCCCGATGACCGAAGCCAGCCCGAACCGGCCGAGTGGCCCCTTCCGCGCCGGCGACCGCGTGCAGCTCACCGGCCCCAAGGGGCGCCTGCACACCGTGACGCTCCGCGAGGACGGCGAGCTGCACACGCATCAGGGCGTGCTCCGCCACCGCGACCTCATCGGACTTCCCGACGGCTCCGTCGTGGCGAACAGCTCGGGGCACGACTACCTGGCGCTGCGTCCGTTGCTGCGCGATTTCGCGATGTCGATGCCGCGCGGAGCGGCGATCGTGTACCCGAAGGACGCGGCGCAGATCGTGATGCAGGCCGACATCTTTCCCGGCTCGGTCGTGGTCGAGGCGGGTGTCGGCTCCGGCGCTCTCTCCCTTTCCCTCCTGCGAGCCGTGGGACCGACGGGAACGCTGATCTCCTTCGAACGCCGCGAGGACTTCGCCGATGTCGCCCGCGGCAATGTGGAGACGTTCTTCGGGGAGCGCCCTGACACCTGGCGCGTCGTGGTCGGCGATCTCGTGGAATCCCTTCCCCGCGAGGTGACGCCGGCCTCCGTCGATCGGGTGGTGCTCGACATGCTCGCTCCGTGGGAGTGCATGGACGCCGTCGCCGATGCGCTGACCCCCGGTGGCGTTGTGCTCTGCTACGTGGCGACAGCCACTCAGCTCTCCCGTGTGGCGGAGTACATCCGCGCCACGGGTCTCTTCACCGAACCCGATGCCTCCGAGACGATGGTTCGCGGCTGGCATGTGGAGGGTCTCGCCGTGCGGCCTGATCATCGCATGGTCGCGCACACCGGCTTCCTGCTCACCGCGCGCAGGCTCGCGCCGGGTGCGGTCGCGCCCTCCGTGAAGCGACGTGCATCCAAGAGCAGCTATGGCGACGAGGACGTGGAGGCGTGGACCCCCGGTGCCGTGGGCGACCGCGAGATCAGCGACAAGAATCTCCGCAAGCGCGCACGGGAGGCGGAGAAGGCTGCGGAAGGGGCGCGCCTTGCCGCCGCATCGCGCGATTCCGGGCACCCGACGGAATAGACTGGAGCGCGTGCGTAAAACGTCCGCCGTTCTGGCCTCCCTCAGCCTCGCCGTCCTCGCCCTGACGGGCTGCACCGCGACCGCATCCGACGGTGTCGCCGCCTGTGATCGCGGTGGTGACGACAAGATTTTGAACGTCGCCGACGTGAGCGGTGACCTCGGTTCGCTGCCCGACGTCGAGGTCTTCGGGCCCGTCAAGTCCGACAAGACGGCCTTCGCCGATGTGACGGTCGGCGATGGCCTCGCGCTGGGCTCGGAGTTCCAGCCCGTGGTGCTCGATATCGCCTTCTACGGCGGCGACAGCGGCGAGAAGCTCTACCAGTCCGAGTTCAACGGCGACCAGAGCCGCGTGCACAGCATCGACTACTGGGCGCAGCGCTCTGCCGGTCTGTCCGACGTGCTGGAATGCGCGACCGAGGGCAGTCGCGTCCTCGCCGTGCTCACCCCGGAGGACTTCGGCGAGCAGAACGTCCAGGCGTTCGGACTCGACAAGGGGGAGAACATCGTGGCGGTCATCGACGTGCTCGATGTGATGCCGGCGAAGGCATCCGGCGCGTTGCAGTTCAATGACGCGCGAGGACTCCCCACCGTGGTGCGCGCTCCCGACGGCACGCCGGGCGTCATCATCCCCGACGTTCCCGCCCCCAAGGAGATCACCACGCAGACGCTGATCAAGGGCGACGGTCCGAAGGTGAAGAAGGACGACATCGTCGTCACCAACATCATGGGCGTCGGTTGGGACGACAAGAAGGTCACCACGAGCTCGTGGGGTGCCGATGCCAGCGTCAGCGTGGCTGCCGAACAGCTCGTCGGAGCCACGGTCGGCTCCCAGCTCCTCGTCGTCTTCCCCGCCGCCGAGAACGCTCCGGCCACTGCGGTCGTCGTCGACATCCTGGGCGCAGTGACGGCGCCCACGCCGTGATGGCAGCCCGGATCCCCGCGGAGGAGCGTCTGACGAATCTCGTCGTGGCGCTGATGGCCACGGAGATCGGGTTGACCAAGCAGCAGATCCTCGACAACGTCTCCGGCTACCGGCAGCGCGCCGAGGCCGGTACCCGGTCGGATGCGCTCGAGAAGATGTTCGAGCGGGACAAGGACGAGCTGCGCTCACTCGGCGTACCCATCGAGACCATCGGGGACGCAGCGGATCCGAACGATCTCCGCGAGGCGCGCTATCGCATCCCGCAGGCGGAGTACGACCTCCCCAGCGACATCGAGTTCTCGCCGGCCGAGCTCGCGGTGCTGCAGCTCGCCGGAAGCGTCTGGAGCTCCGAATCGGTCTCCGGGGACGCGCAGTCCGGCGTCCGCAAGATTCGCGCCCTCGGCATCGACGGCGACGAGCCGATCATCGGGTTCGCGCCGCGCATCACCGCGCGCGATGCGGCGTTCTCGCCTCTGCAGGATGCGATCGAGCGGTGCAGGGTGGTCACGTTCGAGTACTTGAAGCCCGGAGAGGATGCGCCGCGCCGCCGCCGTATCCGGCCGCTGGCTCTGGTCGACTACGAGGCACGCTGGCATGTCTACGGCATCGATGTCGATGTGGAGGAGGACCGCACCTTCCTGCTCAGCCGGATCGTCGGGGACGTACGCATGACTTCCCAGAGTTTCGATCCGGCGCTGCGCGACGGCGCAGGAGATCGCGCACTCGCCGGGCTGGAGCGCGTCGCCGCCGAGAACTCGGCCCTTCTGGAGGTCACCCCCGGCACGGAGGCGGCGTTGCGGCTGGGACGACGCGCCTCGCCGGCCACGCAGGGCATCAACGTGCCCTTCGTCGACCTGCACATCCTCGCCGACGAGCTCGCCTCGTACGGACCGGAAGTACGAGTGGTCGACCCGGCACCCTTGCGGGAAGCCGTGATCTCGCGGCTGCGTGCCGTCGTGAACGCCCACTCCGGAGCGGAGGAGACGAAGTGAGCGCGAGCTCGAAGCCCCTGCTCGCCGCCGATCGCGTGCGCCTGTATCTCACACTGGTTCCCTATCTCCTGGAGCACGGACAGGTCTCTCTCGAGGAGGCGGCCGCGGAGTTCGCCGTCACGCCGCAGGAGATGCGCGGGATGGTGGAGAAGCTCACCGTGATCGGTCTCCCCGGAGAGGCGGGGTACTGGCAGCAGCCGCAGGAGATGTTCGACATCAACTGGGACCTCCTCGATCTGGAAGACGTGATCGAGATCACGAACGATGTGGCTCTTCGCCGCGTCCCGCGCTTCACCGCTCGCGAGGCTGCGGCGCTGCTCGCAGGGCTCCAGATGGTCGCGGCGGTCCCGGCCGTCTCGGACTCGGGTCTCGTCGCCGGACTGATCTCCAAGCTGTCCCGTGGCGCGGCGGACGCGCCCGCCGATGTCGTCGTCGCCCCCAGTGCCGTCGACGAGGTGCGCGAGGCGGTGGCCCGCGGACTGCATGAGGGCGTCGCGATCGCGTTCACGTATCAGGCTCCCGACGCCGCGCCGACCACTCGCACCGTGGATCCGATGCAGATCCTCATCACCAACGGTCAGTGGTACCTCCAGGGGTGGTGCCACCTGCGCAAGGCCATGCGCACTTTCCACCTCGACCGGGTCAGCGCGCCGGCGCTCACCGACATCCCGATCACGCATCAGGGAGATCACGTCCCCGAAGCCTTCGCAGGGCTCGAGGAGGAACGGACCGTCACGGTGCGGGTGCCGGAGAGGCTGGCTCCGCTGCTCGGCGGTTTCGTGCCCACCGGAACCACCGACGCGGTGGACGGTGCGGTCACAGCGCAGCTGCACCTCGCGGACCCGCGGGGTATCAAGCGGCTCGCTGCGCGCTTCGGCGGGGCGATGGAGGTGCTGGAGCCCGCGCTGGGCCGTACCGCGACGAGGGAGTGGGCTGCTGCGGGACTCGCGCTCTATCACCAGCCCGAAGCAGAGGTTTGATCTGTAGACTGGATCGAACGCTCACCGACGACGGGAAACCTGACATGTTCGCTGGAATGCAAGGCTGGCACCTGCTGATTGTGCTCGCCGTGATCCTCCTCCTGTTCGGTGCGGCCAAGTTGCCGGCTCTCGCGAAGAGCATGGGCCAGTCGGCTCGCGTGTTCAAGGGCGAGATGAAGGCCATGAAGGACGACGACGCCGCTCGCACCGACTCCGCAGCCGCCGAGCCGACCACGGTGAAGGACTCGGGCATCGACCCTGAGACCCCGCCCCGCGCCTGACCGGCCGTGGCAGCCATCGAACCGACCGTGATGCCGAAGGCGGATCGGGATCGACGGATGTCGCTCGGCGCGCATCTCGTCGAACTGCGCAAGCGCCTCATGTTCGCTGCGCTCGCCCTGCTCGTCGGAATGGTGATCGCCTTCCTCATCGCCGATCCGATCATCAACTTCATCACCGAACCGGTCCGCATCATCGCCGAGAAGCGCGGAGACGATTTCAGCGCGCTCAACTTCGGCACCGTCACGGCCGCGTTCGACATGCGGATGCGCATCGCGTTCTCGATCGGCATCTTCCTGTCCGCACCCGTGTGGCTGTGGCAGATCTGGGCGTTCATCATGCCCGGACTCACGCGCAAGGAGGTCAGGTACACCGTCGGCTTCGTGGTCGCCGCCGTTCCGCTGTTCTTCGCCGGCTGCTACCTCGGCGTGATGATCATGCCGCACATCATCGAGCTGATGTGGAGCTTCACCCCGGCAGGCGCGACGAACCTGTACTCGGCGCAGGACTATTACGACTTCATCTTCAAGCTGATGATCGTGATCGGCATCTCCTTCGTGCTGCCGGTGTTCCTCGTCGCCCTCAACCTCGCAGGTGTGATGTCCGGACGGGCGATCCTCAAGGGATGGCGCGTCGCGATCATCATCGCGACGGTCTTCGCCGCGCTCGCGACACCCGCGGCAGACGTCGTCAGCATGCTGATGCTGGCCGGCATCCTCATCGTGCTGTTCTTCGCCGCTGCCGGTCTCTCGCTCATCTTCGACCGGCGCAAGCGCAAGCGTGACGAGGCATCAGGGCTTCTGCCGGATCCGGCATGAGCTCGCCTTCGGAGAAGTACGCTCGCGCGCGGGAAGCGGGGGAGCATCCGCAGTCAACGGCGTTCGCGGCGCTGCAGAAGTTCGATCTCGACCCGTTCCAGGTCGCCGGCTGTCGTGCACTCGAGGGTGGACGAAGCGTGTTGGTCGCTGCTCCGACAGGTGCAGGCAAGACGATCGTCGGCGAGTTCGCGATCCATCTCGCGATGCAGACATCGAGCGACAAGGCCTTCTACACGACGCCGATGAAGGCACTGTCGAACCAGAAGTTCCGCGAGCTGGTCGACGTCTACGGGGCCGATCAGGTGGGCCTGCTCACCGGCGACACCAACATCAACGGCAATGCGCGGATCGTCGTCATGACGACCGAGGTCCTGCGCAACATGATCTACGCCGACTCGGCGGCGCTGAGGGATCTGCGCTACGTGGTCATGGACGAGGTGCACTACCTCGCTGACCGATTCCGTGGAGCGGTCTGGGAAGAGGTCATCATCCACCTCCCCGCCCGCGTCCGCCTGGTGTCGTTGAGCGCGACGGTGTCGAACGCGGAGGAGTTCGGCGACTGGCTGGACACGGTGCGCGGCGATACCGAGGTCATCGTCTCCGAGATCCGTCCCGTGCCGCTCGAACAGCACGTCCTCGTCCGTGACGACCTGCTGCCGCTGTTCGACGATCGGGCGGGTCTGGCCACCGCGCAGGTCAACCAGGAGCTCATGCGGATCCGCTCCGCGACGGGCACGACATACGAGAACAACCGGCAGGCGCAGTCGTACCGCAGCGACCGCCATGCCGGACGTCAGGCGAAGCGTCCGCCGCGCGGGGGACGACGTCCGGTCCGTGCTGCCAACGCGCGCCGCATCGAGCGAATGGATCGGCCCGACGTCGTCCGTCTGCTCGAACGCGCGAATCTGCTCCCTGCCATCTTCTTCATCTTCAGCCGCGTGGGGTGCGATGCCGCGGTGCAGCAGGTGCGCCGCTCCGGTATCAGGCTCACGTCCAACGAGGAGCGCGCGGAGATCCGCGCCATCGTCGAGGAGCGCACGCGGACCCTCCAGGACGAAGACCTCGTTGTGCTCGGCTACTGGGAATGGCTCGACAACCTCGAACGCGGAATCGCCTCGCACCACGCGGGCTTGCTGCCCGCTTTCAAGGAGGTCGTCGAGGAGCTCTATCAGCGCAAGCTCGTGAAGGTGGTCTTCGCCACCGAGACGCTCGCCCTCGGCATCAACATGCCGGCGCGCACCGTCGTCCTCGAGAAGATGGAGAAGTTCAACGGCGAAGCCCGCGTCGCCATCACCTCGGGGGAGTACACCCAGCTCACCGGTCGCGCAGGGCGTCGCGGCATCGACGTCGAGGGCCACGCCGTCGTGCAGTGGACCGAGGGCATGGATCCGCAGGCGGTCGCCGCACTCGCGTCCCGGCGCACGTATCCGTTGAACTCCAGCTTCCGCCCGACCTACAACATGGCCGTGAACCTGATCGACATGTTCGGCAAGCCCAGGGCGCGGCAGATCCTGGAATCGTCGTTCGCGCAGTTCCAAGCAGATCGAGCCGTCGTCGGGCTCGCACGCCAGGTGCGCGAGGCCGAGGAGTCGTTGGCCGGCTACCAGAGCGCGATGGCCTGTGAGCACGGGGACTACCCCGAGTACGCGGCCATCCGGCGCGAACTGAGCGACCTCGAGAAGAAGAACCGGCAGGACTCGAACGCCCCTCGCGCTTCACGCGACAAGCGGATGAAGCGAATCCAGTCGTTGCGCACGCAGATGCAGCGGCACCCGTGCCATCGTTGTCCGGATCGCGAAGCTCACGCGCGGTGGGCGGAGCGGTATTGGAAGCTCAAGCGCCAGACCGATCGGATCCGCCGTCAGATCGAGACGCGCACCGGCACGGTCGCACGCGTCTTCGACCGCGTGGTCGAGGTACTGGAGACGCTCGACTACCTCACCGAAGTCGACGGAGAGACGGCGCTGACCGAAGCGGGACGCACCATGCGTCGAATCTATGGCGAGCGGGATCTGCTCGTCGCGGAGTCGCTCCGTCAGGGACTGTGGTCGGGGCTGGATGCTCCTTCACTCGCGGCGATGGCGTGCTGCCTCGTCTATGAGCCTCGCCGTGACGAGGCGAATTCGGGGGAGCGGGGTCTGCCCCGAGGCGCCTTCCGGGCCGCATACGAGAAGACGACGACGCTCTGGGCCGAGCTCGACGATCTGGAGCAGGATCACCACCTGCCCGGGAGTGAGCCGCTGGCGGCAGGGCTGGCCGGGGCGATGCACTCCTGGGCCCGCGGCGGCATGCTCGACCGCGTCCTGATCGACGCCGACATGGCTGCGGGAGACTTCGTGCGCTGGGCCAAGCAAACGATCGATCTGCTCGATCAGCTCTCCATCGTCGCGGAAGATGCCGCACTCGCACGAACGGCGCGGGCCGCGCTCGATGGCGTGCGCCGCGGCATCGTCGCCTACTCGTCGATGTGAGATGGACGGAATGACCTCGAAAACCGCGCCACAAGGCGCCCTCCTGCCCCTCTGGGCTGCTGTGCTCGCCGCCGGACTGGCCGCCCTGGTGATGAATCTGGCGTATCCGGAGGCCGCGATCTGGATCTTCGCCTTCCCAGCGACAGCTCTTCTGCTGCTCGCGCTGATAGGACGACGGTTCGGGGGTGCGCTGCTCGTCGGGCTGGTCTACGGCATCCTGTTCTTCGGGCTCCTGGTCTCCTGGACATCGCGATACCTCGGCCCCATCCCGTGGGCCGCCCTGAGCGTCGTCGAGGGCGTGCTGACGGCGATCGCCCTCATCCCGATTGCGTTCGCCTATCGCTGGCTCCCGAAAGCCTTCCCCGGGACAGCGGGGCGCCTTCTGGGGCTCCCGACGGTCGTCGCGGCCCTCTGGGTCGGCCGCGAGCTTTTCGTCGGCTCCTGGCCCTACGGCGGCTTCCCTTGGGCACGTATCGGTATGAGTCAGGCCGAGAGTCCCCTCGCGTCCGTCTCCTCCTGGGTCGGCGTGAGCGGGCTCAGCTTCCTCATGGTGCTCGTCGTGGCGATGCTGATCGAAGTCGTGCGGCTGCACGCATGGCGCGGGCCCTTGCGGCTGATCGCGCCGGCAGCCCTCGTGGTGGTGCTGCTGTTCACCCCGCTCTTCCCGACCGCGACCAGCGGCTCGATGCGGATCGCCGCCGTGCAGGGGAACGGCCCGACGGGGTACTTCGACGATCGCGAGCCGTTCGCGGTGATCCAGGCGCAGACAGAGGCGACCGCCCCTCTTTACGGCGAAGACGTCGATCTGCTGGTCTGGCCGGAAGGGTCATTGGACGCGGACCCTTTTCAGAGCGATGCGCTGGCGCGGCGGATGACCCTCATCGCTAACCGGATCGACGCACCGCTCCTCGCCAACGCGCCAACAGGTCGTGACGACCGCTTCTTCAACACCTCGATGCTCTGGAACCTCGACGGCACCGCGAGGCAGCTGCACGACAAACGGCACCCCGTCCCCTTCGGCGAGTACGTGCCGGATCGCCCGTTCTTCAACGCGCTCGCCCCGGAGCTGATCGGTCTCATCCAACGGGAGTACACGCCGGGTTCGAACCCTCCGATCGTCGACGTCGACGGGGTCCGCGTCGGTCTCGCCATCTGCTTCGATGTGATCTACGACGATGTGATCTGGCAGGGCCTGAACGCGGGGGCAGAGGTGCTGGTGTTCCAGACGAACAATGCCGACTTCCGTGGCACGGACGAGAACCTGCAGCAGCTGGCCTTTGCACGCATGAGGGCCATCGAGACCGGCAGAAGCGTGGTGAACGTCTCGACCGTCGGCACGAGCCAGATCATCCGTGCTGACGGCTCCACGGTCACGAGCCTGGACGCAGATGAGGCCGGAGCCATGCTCGAGGATGTCGAGCTGCGCTCCGGCCTCACGGCTGGTGTGGTGCTGGGCCCCTGGATCCAGACAGTCGTGCTGTGGGGCGGTCTCGGCGCGCTCCTCGTCGGGTGGTGGCGCGCCAGGAGGCGCTAGGCGCCGATCTTCTCGCGGGTCGGGTCTTCTCCGGCACCGCGGCGGGCCCGGATGAAGGCGAGGCGCTCTTCCAGCAGCTCCTCGAGCTCGGCGCGCGTACGGCGCTCCAGCAGCATGTCCCAGTGGGTGCGGGCGGCCTTCTCGTCGCTCGCCTCGAGCGTGACGGCCTGGCCGTCGACGTTCAGTCGAGCCTCGGCACCGCAGGCGCGGCACTCCCAGGTCTGGGGCGGCTCGGCATCCGCCGCGAACATCAGGTTCGTGACGTGGCCGCATGTGTCACAGGTGTAGGTGGTCTCACGGCGCTCCATGAAAACGACGCCCTCTTCGCTCTGTAGGCTCTGGGCGCCGAGTCGGATGCCGCGCAGGCTGCGATCTGCCATTGTGTGGTCCTCTCGTCGCTGTCAGGTATAACGCTCCAGCCTGTGGGCTTCATCCACGCGGGCGAGTTCTCGGCGGAACTCACAGGTTAATCCCAGCGGAGGAGGTTATTAGGCGGGTCGCCGCTAACGCGGGGCGAGAGTCTTCAGGGCGAGATCAGCGCGGTCCGACACGATGCCGTCGACACCGAGGTCGATGAGACGGCGCATGTCTGCGGCCTCGTTGACGGTCCAGATGTGCACCTCCACCCCGTGCCGGTGCGAGGCCCGCAGAAGAGCAGGAGTCAGCACCGTCAGCGCGCGGTGGCGCTCCGGGATCTGCAGAGCATCGATGCCGCGAAGGATGCGCGCGGGGGAGAGGCGGAGTGCCGAGAGCGCGCGCAGGGAGGCGATCGTCGCGCTGCCTCCGGACGTGGCCGGACGAAGCGCCGCCCCTGCCCGCAACACGGACGCCACCGTTCCCCGTCGATTGGCGTCGGAGAAGCTCGTCACGAGCACCCGGTGCGTGTCGTCGACCAGGATCTTCCCGAGAGGCTCGACAGCGGACGACGTCTTCACGTCGATGTTGAACCGCACGTCCGGGAAGGAATCGAGTGCTTCTGCGACGGTCAGCAGGCCCCCGTGGTCCTCGAACAGGGTGCGCAGCTCACGTGTACTCACCTCGCCGACCGGCCGGGGGTCGCCGGTGAGTCGTGCGATGTCGTCATCGTGGAAGAGCACCACGTCGCCGCTCGCTGTGACCTGACAATCGGTCTCGATGTACTCGACGCCGGCGGCATGGGCGGCCGCGAAAGCCCCGGCGGAGTTCTCCCAGACGCCGGAGTCCTCGCCCGCCGCGGTGATCAGACCACGGTGGGCGAGGACTCGGGGATTCCGCGTCTTCGAGAAGTACGGGTGCGTCACGCGCCGGGAAGCGTGTTCGACGGGCCCTGGCCGGGCTTCGGCGTGAACGCGCTGCCGATGCCCTTGAGCGCCTCGGTGAGTTCGCTGGGGATGATCCAGAGCTTGTTGGACTGCCCCTCGCTGATCTTCGGAAGCATCTGCAGGTACTGGTAGGCCAGAAGCTTGTCGTCCGGCTCGCCCTGGTGGATGGCGCTGAAGACGTTCTGGATGGCCTCGGCCTCGCCCTGAGCGCGCAGCACTGCGGCTTGCTTGTCACCTTCCGCGCGGAGGATCTCCGCCTGCCGCGCACCCTCGGCTTCGAGGATCGCGGACTGCTTGGTCCCCTCAGCGGTCAGGATCGCGGCGCGGCGGTCACGCTCGGCTCGCATCTGCTTCTCCATCGAGTCCTGGATCGAGATGGGCGGGTCGATGGCCTTGAGCTCGACCCGGCCGACGCGGATGCCCCACTTACCTGTCGCCTCGTCGAGGACGACTCGCAGCTGACCGTTGATGTTGTCACGGCTCGTGAGCGCTTCCTCGAGGTTGAGGCCACCGACCACGTTTCGAAGCGTGGTGGTCGTCAGCTGCTCGACGGCGCCCAGGTAGTTCGCGATCTCGTAAGTCGCCGCACGCGCGTCGGTCACCTGGAAGTAGACGACGGTGTCGATCGAGACCACGAGGTTGTCCTCGGTGATCACCGGCTGCGGCGGGAAGGACACGACCTGCTCGCGCATGTCGATCAGAGGCCGCAGCCTGTCGATGAACGGCACGAGCACGTTGAGGCCCGGCGTCAGCGTCTTGTGATAGCGCCCGAGACGCTCGACCACCCCGGCCGTGGCCTGCGGGATGATGCGGATCGCTCGCGCGACGGTGACCACCACGAAGATGATCACGGCGATCACGAGGATCCACAGGATCGCTGTGGGGATGAACGATGCGTCGTTCACGGGGTTCTCCTAGTCGTTCACGGGACGGACGATGGCCGTGGCGCCGTTGATCGCGGTCACGGCGACCGGGGCACCCTGGGGGATGGGAACGGGGGTGGCGGTGCGCGCGGTCCAGGTGTCGCCGTTCGCGAGCTTGGCCTGGCCGGAGATCTGCGTGATGTCGTTCAGCGCGATCCCGCGAAGGTCTATGAGGGCGTCGACGTTCGACCTGGTCGGATCCTCGCCGCGGTGCAGGCGTCTGAGAAGGGGAGGGCGCAGGAACAGGATGAACAGGGCGGCAGCGGCGGCGGCGATGATCACCTGCAGCCACACCGGGACGCCGACCAGATCCGTGACGAGACCGACGACTCCGCCGAAGCTGAGCATGAGGAACGTGAAGTCCAGCGAGAGCATCTCGATCACCAGGAAGACGGCGATGAGAACCAGCCAGCCGATCCACGCCCATTGCTCGATGAACGTGACGAACGTCACGATGTTGTCCATGCGGCCTCCTTTGTGGTCAACGTATCACGCGCAGAGCGCTGGATCAGGGCGCCACTGCGTGCGCTTGGTAGGGTGTGAAGGCCGTGCGATCACGGCTTTTTTCGCGCATCATGAGGAGTCACCGTGACCGACGTTCTTCCCGCAGGATCCCTCGACGGCAAGGTCGCCCTTGTCACCGGTTCATCGCGGGGGATCGGCGCCGACACCGTCCGCTACCTGGCGGAGGCCGGTGCCGACGTCGTCATCAACTTCCGCAACAAGGCCCCGCGCGCTGAGAAGCTCGCCGCCCAGCTGCGGGAACTCGGTCGCCGTGCGCTCGTCGTGGGTGCCGACCTCACCGACCCCGAGTCCGTCGCTGCGATGTTCGAGGCTATCCGCGCCGAGTACGGCCGCCTGGACGTACTCGTGCTCAACGCCTCAGGGGGCATGGAGTCGGGCATGGCTGCGGACTACGCGCTCACCCTGAACCGCGACGCGCAGCTCAACGTGCTCGACGCCGCTACCCCGCTGCTCTCTGACGGAGCACGCGTGGTGTTCGTCACCAGCCACCAGGCGCACTTCATCCGCACCACACCGACCATGCCGGAGTACGAGCCGGTCGCCCTCTCCAAGCGTGCCGGAGAGGACGCCCTCCGGGAGCGCATCCCCGGCCTCGCCGAGAAGGGCATCGGCTTCACGGTCGTGTCGGGCGACATGATCGAGGGCACCATCACGGCGACGCTGTTGGAGCGCGCGAACCCGGGGGCGATCGCCGAGCGCCGGGAGTCGGCGGGCAAGCTCTACAACGTCTCGGAGTTCGCTGCCGAGGTCGCCAGGGCGGCCGTCGACGCGGTGCCCGCTGACAACACGCGCCTCGTCGGTGACGTGAGCGCTTTCGCGGCCGAGTAAGAGCACGAGAAGAGCGGCCCCGTCTTGCATCGCAAGTCGGGGCCGCTCTCGTTTCAGGCGATGAGCGTCAGCTCGTCGCTCCGCCCTGAACGGCGGAGACGTACTCCTTCGCATCCCGACCGAGCGTGATGGCACGGACGATCTGGATGATTCCGAGCACGACCAGCGAGATCCCCAGCAGCAGCCAGAAGGCGAAGCCGGCGATCAGCGGCGAGAACAGCACGATGATTCCCGCGACGATGCTCAGGATCGCGTAGAGGACCGTCCAGACGCGCGATCCGTCGCTGCCCAGCAAGGACAGAGCGACGATGCCGTCGACGATCCAGCTGACACCGATGAAGATCACGACGACGAAGGCAAGCGTGGCCGCAGCGACGTTCAGGTTGAAGAACGCGATCACACCTGCAGCGATGTAGAGCAGTCCGAGGACGATGTGACCGACGCGCGCCCACCCGCCCTTGGCACTCGAGAAGATGCCGAGGCCGACGTAGACGAGCCCGGCGACGATCAGGTACGAGGCGAAGATCGCCGTCACGATGACCGCGGACTTGACCGGCCAGACGAGGAGGACGATACCCGCGATCAGCGCGAGAACGCCGGCGACGGCCAGCGTGACGCGGATCGACTTGAACAACGACTTCGCCTCTGCGAGTGGTTCAGACATGGTGGGGACCCCTTTCTGAGAAAATCCTGTGAGGATGCCCCTCAGGGTAGCGCCCCTGAGGGCAGGAGCGGGGGAGAAGCGCCCGCCCGCGTTTCTCTTCGTCACGTCGGGAAACTCCCCGACACGATTCCCCGACGTGGCAAGATCATCCTCGTGACGGACCTCGACCACGCTCGGCTGCGCGAGCTCGCCGTCATGCGACGGGTCCGCGATCGCATCGATCGGGAGTACGCCCGACCTCTGGATGTCGAAGCGCTGGCGCGCGGAGTGCACATGTCGGCCGGGCACCTGAGCCGGCAGTTCCGCGAAGCCTACGGGGAGTCCCCGTACTCGTATCTGATGACGAGGCGGATCGAACGCGCCATGGCTCTGCTGCGGCGCGGCGACCTGACGGTGACGGAGGTGTGCTTCGAAGTCGGATGCTCCTCGCTCGGCACCTTCAGCACGAGGTTCTCGGAGCTCATCGGTGTCTCTCCCAGCGTGTACCGTGAACGCGCCACCACCATCGAGGGAATACCGTCCTTCCAGGCGAAGCAGGTCACGAGACCGATCAGGAATAGAGAAGCGCCGCGCCCCGATACCCACCTAACGTGAGAGCCATGAGAATCAGCATCCACTACGCATTCCTTCCGCACACCGATGCGGAAGCCGCTCTCGCGTTCTACCGCGACGCTCTCGGATTCGAGGTGCGCAACGACGTCGGCTACGACGGATTGCGATGGCTCACCGTCGGCCCCGTCGGTCAGCCTGAGACGTCGATCGTCCTCCACCCGCCGGCAACAGATCCCGGCATCACCGATTCCGAGCGGCAAACGATCCTCGAGCTGATCGCGAAGGGCAGCTACGCTGCTCTCACGCTCGCCAGCGATGACCTCGACACGCTCTTCGAGAGCCTGGTCGAGCACGGCGCCGATGTCGTGCAGGAGCCGATGGACCAGCCCTACGGCGTGCGCGATTGCGCGTTCCGCGACCCGGCCGGGAATCTGCTCCGTATCAATCAGACCGCTTAGACCAGACCACCTGATATCTCCACCGCAGAACCGAAGGACCCCGATGAGCACCGAAGCGCACCCTGCCGACACCCACGACCTCATCCGCGTCCAGGGCGCGCGTGAGAACAACCTCAAAGAGGTCAGCGTCGACATCCCGAAGCGCCGTTTGACCGTCTTCACCGGTGTCTCCGGCTCGGGCAAGAGCTCGCTCGTCTTCGACACGATCGCCGCGGAATCGCGCCGCATGATCGACGAGACCTACAGCGCTTTCGTGCAGGGCTTCATGCCGTCGGTGCCGAGGCCCGACGTCGATGTCCTCGAGGGACTGACAACCGCGATCATCGTGGACCAGGAGCGGCTCGGCGCGAACCCGCGTTCGACGGTCGGCACGGTGACGGATGCCAACGCGATGCTGCGCATCCTGTTCAGCAAACTCGGGCAGCCGTACATCGGCGGACCCACCGCCTTCTCGTTCAACATCCCGACGCAGAGAGCCAGCGGGGTGATGACGGGCCCTGGCGGTGAGAAGAAGATCGTGAAGGACGCGATCTACCTCGGCGGCATGTGCCCGCGATGCGAAGGCAGGGGAGCGGTGTCCGACCTCGATCTCGCCCAGATCGTCGACGAGTCGCGGTCTCTCGACGAAGGGGCCATCATGGTTCCCGGCTACACGGCGGACGGCTGGATGGTGAAGGGCTTCTCTCAGTCGGGGTTCTATCCCGCCGATAAGCCGATCTCGCAGTTCACCGACAAACAGCGTCAGCTCTTCCTCTACGGAGAGGTCACGAAGGTCAAGATCTCCGGGATCAACATGACCTACGAGGGCCTCATCCCGAAGATCACCAAGTCGATGCTGTCGAAGGATCTCGATGCGTTGCAGCCGCACATCCGTGCTTTCGTCGAGCGCGTCGCCACCTTCGCGGTGTGCCCGGAGTGCGAAGGCACGCGACTCACCGAGGGTGCACGGTCGTCGAAGATCGAGGGCGTGAGCATCGCGGACGCATGCCGCATGCAGGTCACAGACCTCGCTGACTGGGTCCGGGGGCTCGACCTTCCCGGCGCGGGTCCACTGCTTCAGGCGCTCAGCGCGAACCTCGATGCCTTCGTGACCCTGGGACTCGGCTATCTCAGTCTCGAACGGCCTTCGGGCACGCTGTCCGGGGGAGAGGCACAGCGCATCAAGATGCTGCGCCACCTCGGTTCCTCGCTCACCGACATCACCTACGTGTTCGATGAGCCGACCATCGGATTGCACCCGCACGATATCCAGCGCATGAACGGGCTCCTGCTGCGGCTGCGCGACAAGGGGAACACGGTGCTCGTGGTCGAGCACAAACCCGAGACGATCATGATCGGCGACCATGTCGTCGACCTGGGTCCCGGTGCGGGCAGCGCCGGCGGAGAGATCTGTTACGAGGGAACGGTCGAGGGTCTCAAGGCCAGCGGCACCAAGACCGGCGATCACCTCGAGGACCGGGCGCAGTTGAAGGAATCGGTGCGCACCGGCACCGGCGCGATCGACGTCAGAGGCGCGACGGCCAACAACCTGAAGGACGTCGACGTCGACATCCCGACGGGCGTGCTCACGGTCGTCACGGGCGTCGCGGGCTCGGGCAAGAGTTCCCTCATCCACGGGTCGGTCTCGAAGCGCGACGGCGTCGTGGCGATCGATCAGGCCGCGATCAAGGGCTCGCGACGAAGCAACCCCGCGACGTACACAGGCCTCCTGGAGCCGATCCGCAAGGCGTTCGCCAAGGCCAACGGCGTGAAGCCGGCTCTATTCAGCGCGAACTCAGAGGGCGCCTGCCCGTCGTGCAAGGGCGCCGGCGTGATCATCACGGAACTCGGATTCATGGACACGATCGAGACGCCCTGCGAGGACTGCGGCGGCAAGCGCTTCCAGGCAGCTGTTCTCGAGTACAAACTCGCCGGCAAGGACATCACCGAGGTGCTCGATCTGCCTGTGTCCGAAGCGCGGGTGTTCTTCGGTGAGGGCGAGGCGAAGCTCCCGGCGGCTTCCGCCATCCTCGGCCGGATGGAAGACGTGGGTCTCGGCTACCTGTCGCTCGGGCAGCCGTTGTCGACCCTCTCGGGTGGTGAGCGCCAGCGGATCAAGCTCGCCATCCAGATGGGGGAGAAGGGCGACGTCTACGTGCTCGACGAACCCACGACCGGCCTGCACCTCGCCGATGTCGACAAGATCCTCGGGCTGCTCGATCGGCTCGTCGACGCCGGGAAGACGGTGATCGTCATCGAACATCATCAGGCGGTGATGGCCCATGCAGACTGGATCATCGATATCGGGCCCGGCGCCGGTCATGATGGCGGCAAGATCGTGTTCGAAGGGACACCTGCAGATTTGGTATCCCAAAAATCCACACTGACGGGGGAGCACCTCGCCGCCTACGTTGGAGCGTAGGGGCATGCCGGTCGACCGCTCCCACATTCGTGTCAAAGCCATGTTGTGGCCACCCACAGCGACGGCGCTCGGCACCTCGTCAGCCAGCACGGTGCGACGGTGGAGAACCCGCTCGGCTTTCACCGGCTGATCGGCGGCGGTGTCGAACTCGGCGAGACACACGAGAAGGCGATACTCCGCGAAGTCCAGGAGGAGCTCCAAGCCGATGTGGTCGATCTGGCTTTCCTGGGCGTCGTTGAGAACATCTTCCGATACGACGGCGAGCTCGGTCATGAAATCGTTGCGCTGTACTGCGGCAGGCTGCACCCAGAACCTGCATTGGAGGGCGGCACCCTCACGGAGTCCGACGGATCGATCGTGCCGATCCTATGGCGCCCATTCGACGACGACGATGTGTCGGCACCGCTGTACCCGTCAGCGGCGAACCGCTGGATTCGCGACGTCGTCTCCCATGCAGCAGCCCAGGGAGCATGAGGGGCCCGAGAGCACAGAGTCCCATCTCTTCGCGCCACTCTCGACTCGTGTGCTATATCCGATAATGCACATTATGTCAGCTAGTTATTCCCCCATCGGCGGATCTTGCGCTTAGGTGTCGAACCGATAAGTTATCCTCGGCGATCCGGAAACATCGCCTGACCCGGGATGAATGGCATCGGAAGGGACTCCTCCGAGGTAGCCTCGCCGACGAGCGTGCACTAGCGCAACCTCCCCAGGTTCTGCTGTTTGAACTGGGAGATTCTGCTTGTTCTCGTTCCACCGCGACTCGAACTTCCCGCTTAGCGTCGAGCCGCTGGCGTGGTTCCCGAAGGGTGGGATGCCGAGCGTCACGCTCCACGCCCCACGCTGGCATCGAGTAATCTTCGACCAAGCAACGACCCTGATGAGCCACGACGCACACGAGACGTCGCACCCTGCGCGGTGCCCCGGCAATCCAGCGGCGGCTATGGCGAGGGGCTTTTCAACGGTGTGCGCCCTTCTCGTGTCGGTCCCAGTAACAGGTGGGCCGCCGCCTTGGATCAGCTGCGCGGCGGCCCTTCCTCTGCTGGTAACCGCTACTACCAAGCCGCTGAAACATGGCATGATCTCAGCGCATCAGGACGGGAAGCGCGGCGCCGTCACCCCTGGCAAATCGCGTCGACCCGCACTGGAGGCATTTCTCGTTCTTCGCCGGATCGACCTCAACGAACTCGTCTGTCATCGGGTGATACATCACCCATCGGTCACGGGAAGCGGCGGGCTCGACGAGGCCGCCGACGGCCATCAGCCAGTCATCGACGGCGCGTGATACGGCGACGGCATTGAGGGTGATCACGCTCGGCGCGTGTACATCGTCGTCCTGGATGTAGCGCTGCCGTCGCCGCTGTTCCGGGCTGGTGGCTTCTTCCGTGAGCTTCCAGGCTGGGATCAGGCCGTTGCACTGCAGACATCCACTCCCCGGCGAGCTCATGCGCGAGACCGAGAAGATGTCAGTGACCTTGCCATCCTTCACGCTCACCTTCGCTCCGACCTGCGTGTGCGGCACGAGGTACTGGTGCGTGATGGAGTTCACCAGACGTCGCACGAGGGCAGAATCCGCCGCGAGGAAGATGTGGTCGCAGTCAGTCAGCATCGCCGCGATGTCTGGTTCGAGCACAGAGCGAGGCACCGCTGTGACCCGAACTGTCGAAGATGCCTCCCGAGCGACCCGGGCGGCAATCCGCACCTTGAAGGCAGCGAATCGGTCGCCTACTGCCCGGAGGAAGGTAGGCTTCCGCGGACCTCGCAGCCATGTCAGCGCGTCGCTGCGACGCGCCCCCACGACGCGAGGAAGGTTCGTCGGGTCGATACGATCTGGATCGATGAGAACCAACTCCCCGACCCCGAGACGAGCGAGATACTCGGAGATCAGCGAGCCCGCGCCACCGAGCCCGACGACCGCAACCTTCGATCCTTTGAGCACGGCCTGACCACGGTCGCCGAAGATGCGCGTCTGCCTGTCGTAGCCCGGGTCCACCAGTGTTGCCGGCAGCGGGCCAGGTGCGAGCGTCAGCTGGGGACGATCCACCACTCGCAAGTGTGCGATCTCCGCTCGCTCACCCCCCTGTGCGTCAGGATGGGGT